>JAYTFQ010000425.1:0-9143 GCA_043734225.1 Anaerolineales bacterium
GTGCGTGGTGCGTGATCATACGGAACCAATTGTTTATCACCAGCTTCTAGCTTCCAGCATCCAGCTTCTATCTTCCCGCTTCCATTACCATTTACAGGCCAGCGTGTCTATAATCCCTAACGTGCCACATAAAATCTTGCTGGCGGATGACAATCCGAACATCCTGTCGTTTGTGCAGCCGGCGCTGGAGCGCGAAGGCTACAGCGTGGTCACGGCCGCCGACGGCGCGGAGGCGCTCTATCGCTGGGAAAGCGAGCACCCGGCCCTGCTGATCCTGGACATCGAGATGCCGGACCCCAACGGGCTGGCCGTCTGCCGCCAGGTGCGCGAGACCGGCGACCCGGTGCCGATCATTTTCCTAACCGTGCGCGACAGCATCAGCGATCTGGAGCTGGGCTTCAGCCTGGGCGCCAGCGACTACGTCACCAAGCCGTTCGATATTCGCGAGCTGCTGGCGCGGGTGAAGGCCCGCCTGCCGCGCGCGCTTCAGGAGTTCGATGGCTATCTGCGGCTGGACTACGTGCGCCATGAGGTGAGCGTGCAGCGCGAGGGCGAGTGGGCCACGGTGGAGCTGACCCCGCGCGAGTATGACCTGCTGGCCCACCTGGTGACCAACGTCGGCCGCCCCATTGGCCGCACCGCGCTGCTGGAAGCGGTGTTCGACATCCCCGGCGACAGCGACATCGAGACCAAGACGCTGGAGAAGCACATCTGGGCGCTGCGCCAGAAAATCGAGCCCAACCCCAAGGAGCCGCGCTATCTGGTGAATGTGCGCGGCGTGGGCTACAAGTTCGACGCGGTCTGACCGCGCCGCGAGCCCGCATGCCCGACGTCATCATCTACTTTGGCCCGTGGGAGCTGCTGCTGACCCTGCTGGGCCTGGCGGCCGCCAGCGGCCTGGCCGTGTGGGGGGTGCAGCAGTGGGGCCAGCGCCAGCAGCGGCGGCGGCTGCTGGAGGGCCTGCCCTACCCGGCCATGCTGTTCCACAATGGCCGGCTGCGGGCGCAGAACGCCCCGGCCGCCGACTGGCGCGCCAACCTGGACGTGCAGGCCCTGGCGCGCGACTCGTGGCGGCGGCAGCAAGACATTCTGCGCACCATCCCGGCGGTGGAAGGCCAGGCCTTTCAGGCGCGGGCCATCGCCCTGCCGCGCGGCGACACGCTGCTGCTGCTGGAAGATCTGGCCGCCGCCCAGCGCCAGCAAGCCTTCTACCGCAACTTCATCCAAAACGTCAGCCACGAATTGAAAACGCCGCTGACGGTCATTCAGGGCCACGCCGCCAAGATGGGCGACGTGCCCGACGACCGCGAAAGCTGGCTGGCCTCGCGCCGCATCATCGCCGACGAGGCCAAGCGCCTGACGCAGTTGGTGGACAACCTGCTGACCCTGGCTCGGCTGGAAACGCCGACCTTCAGCCTGGAGCGCGCCCCGCTGAACCTGGCCGCGCTGCTGGAAGAAGCCGTGCTGCAGGAGTCGGACCTGGCCGAAGAGCGCCGGCTGTCGCTGAGCCTGAACCTGAGCCCCGGCCTGCCGCGGCTGAACGGCGACCGGGCCCGGCTGAAACAGGTGGTGCTCAACCTGCTGGACAACGCCATCAAATACACCCCGGCAAACGGCAGCATCACCCTGGCGGCCGCGCTGGACCAGACGGCCGGCGGCTGCCGGGTGGTTTGCAGCGTGACGGACACCGGCGAGGGCATCCCGCCCGACGACAGGCCGTATATCTTCGACAAGCTCTACCGGGCCCGCCGCTCGCGCGGGCGGCCGGTGGAGGGCTCCGGGCTGGGGCTGACGATTGCCCAGGAGATCATCCGCGCCCACGGCGGCGAGATCGCGGTCCAGAGCGAGCTGGGGCGCGGGAGCACGTTTACGTTTACATTGCCGTGCGGTGAAAAATGAAAGTGAATATTTTGGCAAAAGCGCATGCAGCGAAGCAGTCGATTTCATCGACGGCTTCACGGCACACAGTTTTTCCACATCTTGCGTTGATGTTCACTGGCCTGGCCATGGCCACCGCCAGCCTGGCCTGCACCATCGGCGTGGCGCCGCGCAGCGTGCTGGATACGGCCACGCCTCCCCGCGCCAGCGCGACGCTGAGCGCGCCCAGCGCCACCGCCCGCCCGCCGGCCACGGCCGCGGCGACTGCCAGCGCCACTGAAACCCTGTTCGTGCCGCCCACGCTGACTCTGACACTGGCCCCAGTGGGCACGGCGAGCGCCACGGCCGCTGCCAGTGCCACCGCTGCGGCTAGCTCCACCGGCGCCGCCAGCCCCGGCGCAACCAGCACACCGCTGGGGGGCGGGTCGGGCGTGCTGATCTACAACTCGGCCGTTATCTCCACCGCCTACGACATCCTGCAAACCAATATCGATGGCAGCCACACCATCAGCCTGACCCACGGCGGCGGCGCCAACATCACCCCGCGCTATTCGCCCGACGGGCAGAGTATCGCCTTTGTCTCCAACCGCGATGGCAGCCGCAACGTGTACACCATGCGCGACGACGGCACCAACGTGGTCAACCTGACGCGCAGCACTGTGGACAACGACGGGCCGAGCTGGAGCCCGGACGGGCAGTGGCTGGTGTTCTCATCGGTGCGCGACGGGAACCGCGAGATCTATAAGATGCACGCCGACGGCACGGCGCTGGTGCGGCTGACGCGCGACCCGGCCCAGGACACCTATCCGGCTTTTTCGCCCGACGGCCGCCAGATTGCCTTCGTGTCCGACCGCACCGGCAACTCGGACATCTTCGTCATGCAGGCCGATGGCGCGCAAGTGCGCCAGTTGACCTTCGATCCCGGCGAGGACCTGTACCCAGACTGGAGCCCGGACGGGCAGACACTGGCCTTCACCTCCAACAACAACGGCGGCAACTACGATCTATATCTCTTCCACCTGGACAGCACCGTGGTCAACCGGCTGACCGACACCGCCGTCACCAACGGCTCGCCGCGCTTCTCACCCGACGGCAAGCTGCTGGCCTTCGACTCGGCCCGCGATGGCAACTTTGAGATCTATTACCTGGAGCTGAGCAGCCGGGGCGTCACGCGCGTCATCGTCAGCGCCGCCTTTGACGGCAGCCCGGACTGGAAGCCATAGCCCCCTTCGGTTATGTGTCTGGCGTGAACACCTGCTCAGCCGGTCATAAAATACCGGCCGAATTGGATGCCGTGGTCAGACGGTCGTCTGACCACGGCATCCAATTCGGCCGAAACATCCTTGACTTCCATGTTCACACGGAAGTGAGTTACTGACTCTCAATGTTTGGCTGAGCCGATCCTACGCGTGGAACAAACCGGGCCGGTCTATGACCAGCCCGGTTTGTTCTCCGCCGGACGATTAAGTTAGAGCGTTTCGAGGAAAGCCACATCCGGCTGCGAGACGACGCCGGCGTTCTGCATGCCGGCCTTCAACTCGGGCGAGGTGGCATAGGCGCGCGCGCTGTCCGCGCTGGGCCATTCGGTGTGGACAGTGATATCCAGCGGGTCGGAGGCCGAGCGGAAGACGCGGTAGGCGGTCTCGCCGAAGCGGCGCCGAATGGGGTCCATCTCTTCAAACACGGCGCGCCACTTGGGGTAATCGGCGATCTTGTGGTGAACGGAAAGTGTGGTCATGTCATTGGCTCCTGTTGGCTATGTGTTTCGGATATGCACGCATCTTACGCGAGCAGCGCCAAAGGAATGTCAACGCGAGCGTTAAATCCGCACCAACAGCAGGACTCTTTCATAAGTGAGCTGCCTTCATCGATCGACGCGGGCGAGCCCGAGCAAAGACCCTATTTCTGCAAACGAGTAATTTCGTCAAGCAGACCGGAATAGCCGGCTGCCTCGGCCGCCGCGCGGGCCTTGGCCAAGAACGGCGCGGCTTCCGCCGGCGGCAGCAGCGGCGCCAGCCAGATTTGGATGCGCACGGCCAGGTGGCTGGCGCCCAGCGTGTCCGCCAGGGTCAGGGCTTCGCGCAGCCGCGCGCGGGCCAGTTCGGCCTGGCCGCGCGCCACGGCGACCAGCCCCAGGTTGGCCGTGTGGCCGGCGATGCGCTCGGCGATGGGCACCTGCCTGGCCAGCGCCAGGCCGTCGGTGAAGAAGCGCTCAGCCGCCTCCAGGTCACCCCGCGCCAGCGCGATCTCGCCCGAGGTGGATAGCAAGTACGACAGGTGCGTCAGCGAGCCGCGCTCCTGCGCCAGCCGGATGCCGGCCTGCGCATATTCGCTGGCGGGGCCAAGCTCCCCCAGCAGTGAGAGCTGGTAGGCCAGGTTGTTCAGCAGCATGATCTGGCGGATCAGGTCCAGCGACTGCCCGGCGTGCTGGGTCAGGTACAGCGCTTCGCGATACAGCGCGGCCGACTCGGCCGCGCGGCCCTGCTGGCCGACAATGCCCGCCCGCTGATATTTGATCTGGGCCAGGCTCAGCCGGCTGGCGCCGGGCGGCTGTTCGGCCAGCAAGCGCTCGGCCTCGCGCAAGTGATACTCGGCCTCCCCCGGCTGAGTGCTCTTGAGCGCAAGCCCCGTGGCCCAGATGAATTCGGCACAGGCGGCCAGCTCAGGCGGGCCACCGCGTCGCAAGTTTTGCCCAAAGGAGATGGCCTCGGCGTAGCGCGACTGCGGCAACAACGACAGGTTCAGCGCAATGTAGGCCGCCTCCAGGCTGTCGAGGTCATGCAGCGCCTGCGCCAGCGGGATGGCGGCCCAGTAGCTGTCGGTGGCCGCGGCGAAGGCGCCGCTGTGAAAGTGAGCCTCGCCGATGGCCAGATGCAACGCCAACTGTTCGCGCTCGTTCGGCCTGGCAGCCAGCGCCTGCTGATAGAAAGCGATCGCCTCGGCCCAGGCCGCCACCGCCGTCGAGCGCTGGCCGGCGCGCCACGCAAACGGGCCGGCCCGTTCCGGCAGGCCGGCGCGCGCCAAGTGATAGGCAATGGTGCCAGCAGCGGCCTCGCGGCGCGGGGCAGGCAAAGCTGCGAGCACCTCGGCCACGCGGCGGTGCAGCACCTGAAAACGCGGCGGGCCCATGTCGCGGTAAGCCACTTCCAAGGTCAGGCTGTGATCGAAGGCATACTGCCCACCGGCGCGCGGCTGGATGAGGCCGGTCGCGCGCAGCTCGTCCAGCGCATCCAGCGCGGCGGCTTCGGTCTGGCCGGTCACCGCCTGCACCAGCTCAAAATCAAACTCGCGCCCGGCCACGGCCGCCACCTCCAGCGCGCGGCGGCCGTCGGGTGAGAGCCGAACCAGGCGCGAGCGGATGAGGTTTTCCACGGTGGCTGGCAGCACCGGCGTGGCCGCCAGCACATCGCGGTCGAGCGTGCCATCGGCGCGCAGCAGGCCACCCTGCTGGGCAAAACGCACCAGCTCGGTGGTGAAATACGGATTGCCTTCAGCGTTGTCGCGCAGCCAGCCGGCCAGCCGTTCGGCATCCTCCGGCGCAGGGCTCAGCCGGCCGGCCACCTGGCGCGTGTCGTCAGGCGTCAGCGGTGCCAGCCGCAAGCGCGCCAGGCGCGACTCGTGAGCCAGGGCGGGCAGCAGCCGGCCCAGGCCACCCTCGGCCGGCACTGGCCGCGCAGTTGCCAGCAGCCCAAGTTCGGGCGCGGCGGCGCGGCGGGCCAGGTAACCTACCAGTCCGATGGTGGCCGCGTCGGCCCAATGCAGGTCGTCGAGCAACAAGAGCAGCGGCCGGCGGCCGGCGAGGTCTTGCAAGAGCTGGCTGATGCCTTCCCAAACGCGGGCTTCCTCGGCGGCTGAACCGGCGGCCGGCAAGCCCGCTTGACCGGCCGCGCCATCCCGGCTCAACAGCTCGGGCAGCAGGCGGGCGGCTTCGGCCAGCCAGCCGGAGGCAGCGGCGGGGCTGGGCCGCAGCGCCGGCCAATCGGGCAAGGCCAGCAGCCCGCGCAGCGCGTCCACGATGGGCTGATAGGGCAGGCCCTGCTCAGATTCGTACGCGGCCCCGCGCAGGATCAGCCGGCCGGCTTGCGGCGAGAGCAAGACGTACTCCTCCACCAAGCGTGTTTTGCCGATACCGGGCTCGCCCTCGACCAGCACCAGTTGGCCATGTTCAATGGCGGCCTGGACCTGGCGCAGCTCGGCGGCGCGGCCGGTGAAGAGCAGCAGGGGGGCAGGGGTGATGGGGCGCGGGGGGGCGGTAGAAGACGGAATTGGTAATTCGAAATGAGTCGCGGCAAGTGGCTGGTTGAGCCCCGGCCTGGCGGCTGGCTCGGGCGCGAGGCGGTCGTTGATCAGAGCGTCGTACAGGGCGCGGGTCTCGGGCGAGGGCGGCACCCCCAGCTCTTCATCCAATTGGCGGCGCAGCGCCTCGTAGCGGCGAATGCCGGCGGCGCGCTCACCCAGGCGCGCGTGCAGGCGCAGCGCGGCGCGCTGCAGGTCTTCGCGCAGCGGGTCGAAGGCCAGCGCGCGGTTGAGGGCAGCCAGGGCCGCGGCCGGGTCGCGCGCCTGCTTGTGCAACTGCGCCAGCCGCGCCAGGCCGTCGATAGCCAGCGTGCGCAAGTCTTCGCGCTGCCGCGCAACCCAATCGTCGAAGTCGGGCGGATCGGCCAGGGTGAAGCCCTGGAGGAAGTCGCCGCGATAGAGATCGAGCGCGGCCGTGAGGGCAAGCAGGTCGGCGTTGGGCGCCGCCAGGCCGGCCTCGAAACGGCGCGTGTCGACCAAGGTGTCAGATGAGAGTGACAGGCTTTCGGGCTCGGCCAGCAGCGCGGGACCAAGCTGGCGGCGCAGATCGGAGAGCATGGTGCGCAGGATGCGCTGGGCGGCTGGGCGCGGGTGATCCGGCCACAGAAAAGCCAGGGCCTCATCACGGCTCAGCGGCATCGTGCGGCGGGCCAGGCAAAAAAGCAGCGCGCGGTTCTTGCGGCGCAGATTGTCCAACGGCTGGCCGTCTAAAGTCAGTTGGGGCGAGCCGAGGAGGAGCAGGGAGAGCATGCCGGAGAGTCTAGCACCGGTAAATGGCAATTGGTAATTGGCAATTCGTAATTGGTGACTAGGACAGAGCGGAAGCGACTGGCAAGGAAATTGAAAGGGTCTTGCAGCCCTCGTCGCGATTGCTTTTTATTAACCTGACCGGTGCCTGAGTAACGGGCGCGACCGCCCCACGTCCTAACTGCGGGTGAGAAAAATTTCGTGGCGTTTGATCAAAGCGATACTCTAAGCAAGTGAACGAAACCTCGGACCGTGGATAAGGATGCCTGATTGGCCATCTCCACCCGTAACGCGATTCCATTTGGTAAACTCAGCTGGTTCCAGAGCAACGGATTCGAAGATTTCATTGAGTGTCTCAAAAGCTTGGTGGTTACCCCAGGTGACCTGATAAAGACCATGTACGTAAAACTAGCCCCGGTACGACCTTAAGGCAAATGGGTGCTCTTACACCCGTCCTGTGAAAATTACTACTTACCCAATCGGGCCACTTGCCCTTGACTCATGGGTAAGACTCGTGCTACTCTCATTCCTGTAGGAGCGCTCCCACGCTTTTGGGCAATTGTGGGAGGCGTGACCAGCCGCAAGAACGGGTCAGGGCTCGCCCAAGGTTGGGCGTGACGCCGACTGGCTGTGCCTGTGTTGCCGGATTGCGAGCATTTCGAGCGTATTGGGCCGATTCTAATGCTGGGGCCTGGTGCCGGCGCCACGCGCTCAACCTGTTTGGGCCGGACCGGGGTGGGTCCGGCCATTATTTCGCCAAATGATGGGAGCGCTCCCAGTTCTTGGGATAAATGTTGTTGCATGAACCTTGAGGAAATCGCCCGCCTGAGCCACAAGTCGCGCTCCACCGTGTCGCGGGTGATTAACAACGACCCACACGTGAGCGACGAGACGCGCACCCAGGTGATGGACGTGGTGCGGCGGCTGAACTTTCACCCCAACGCCGCCGCGCGCAGCCTGGCGGCCGGGCGCACGCGGGTACTGGGGCTGGTCATTCCCACCGGCGTGTCGTCGCTGTTCACCGACCCGTATTTTCCGCTGCTGGTGCAAGGCGTGGCCACGGCCTGCAACGCCCACGACCATTCGGTGATGCTGTGGCTGGCCGAGCCGGAATATGAGCGCCGCACGATCGGCAAGGTCATGCACGCCGGGCTGATCGACGGCGTGATCCTGGCTTCGGTGCTCACCGGGGACCCCCTGCTCCAGGCCCTGACCGAGGGCGACTTGCCCTTCGTGCTGGTGGGCCGGCAGCCGGGCAATGACCGGCTGAACTTCGTGGACGTGGACAACATTAACAGCGCGCGCGAGGCGGTGATGCATTTGCTGCGGCAGGGACGGCGGCGCGTGGCCACCATCACCGGCCTGCTGAACACAACGGTGGGCATCGACCGGCGCGACGGCTACCTGGTCGCGCTGCGCCAGCGCAGCCTGCCCAGCAACCCGGAGCTAATCATCGAGAGCGATTTCACCGAGGCCGGCGGCTATGCCGCCATGCAGCGGCTGCTGCCCTGCCACCCAGACGCGGTGTTTGTGGCCAGCGACATGATGGCCATGGGCGCGCTGCGCGCCCTGCGCGAGGCCGGCCGGCGCGTGCCCCAGGATGTGGCCGTGGTCGGCTTTGACGACATGCCCTTTGCCGAGCGGGCCGACCCGCCGCTGAGCACCATGCGCCAGCCGGTGCAGCGCACGGGCGTGGTGGCCGCCGAGACGCTGATGGACCTGATTGACAACCCCGAGGCGCAGCCGCGCCGCATTTTGATGCCGACCGAGCTGATTATTCGCGACTCGTGCGGCTCACGGGCGGGGACCTACGGCCCGCCCCTACAGAGCGATCCGACCGCGCCGCCAACGGCGCGCAGATGATAAGGAGGTGATGACCGACCCGCAAGCCAGCCTGCCAACGGCAATTTCTATTCTCGCAGTGCTTGATCGTGTGCTTCCGTGAGGAGATTTGAGGAGACCCTTATGCGCAAGAACGTATTCCACTTCGCCAGTTTCACACTGATCGCCGCCTTTGTGCTGGGCGCGTGCAGCCCGGCCGCGACCGCGGCGCCGACAGCCGCGCCGCAGGCGACGACCGCCCCGGCCGCCACCAGCGCCCCGGCCGCCACGGCCGCCACCAGCGGCTCTTTCCTGGACCGCGCCATGGCCGGCGAGTTCAAGGGCAAGACCGTCACCGCCACTGGCCCGTTCGTCGACCAGGACGCTGTCAAGTTCAATGC
>JAYTFQ010000426.1:0-2242 GCA_043734225.1 Anaerolineales bacterium
CGCCCGAGCAGATACAAGTTTTCATTGATCTCGCTGGCGAGCCTGAGCAGATAAGATAGTGGCCGTTTTGTCACTGACGGCAGTGACACAGCTCACTCGACAGACCAATGGAACCGTGTATAGTGCGCAACATGGAAAGCCAAGCAACCCGCGCCATCGGCGTGCTGACCAGCGGCGGCGACGCGCCGGGGATGAACGCCGCCCTGCGCGCGGTGGTGCGCACCGCTCTCAGCCGCGGCGTGGCGGTCTTCGCCATCTATGAGGGCTACCAGGGCATGGTCGATGGCGGCGATCGCCTGCGCAATATGACCTGGGACGACGTGGGCGGCATCATGCAGCAGGGCGGCACCATCATCGGCACAGCCCGCTGCGCCACGTTCCGCACGCGCGAAGGCCGCCAGCAGGCCGCCTATCATTTGCTGCAGCACGGCATCGACCGGCTGGTGGTGATCGGCGGCGACGGCAGCCTGACCGGGGCGAACACGTTCCGTGAGGAATGGCCGGCTCTGGTGGCCGAGCTGGCCGCCCAGGGCAAAATCACGCCCGAAGTCGCTGCGCAGCATCCGCAGTTGGCCATCGTTGGCCTGGTCGGCTCCATCGACAATGACTTTTACGGCACCGACATGACCATTGGGGCCGACACCGCCCTGCACCGCATCACCACCGCCCTGGACCAGATCGGCAGCACGGCGGCCAGTCACCAGCGCACCTTTGTGGTGGAGGTGATGGGCCGCAACTGCGGCTACCTGGCGCTGATGGCCACGCTGGCCGGCGCCGCACATTGGGTGTTCATCCCCGAGAGCCCGCCTGAAACCGACGATTGGGAAGCGCAAATGTGCGCGGTGCTGGCCGCCGGCCGGGCCACCGGGCGCCGCCACAGCACCGTGGTGGTGGCCGAAGGCGCGCGCGACCGCAACGGCAACCCCATCACCAGCGCACGCGTGCGCCAGGTGCTGGAGGTGCACCTGGGCGAGGAAGTGCGCGTCACCATCCTGGGCCATGTCCAGCGCGGCGGCGCCCCGAGCGCCTTTGACCGCTGGATGAGCACGCTGCTCGGCTATGCCGCCGTGGAGCATCTGCTTACCAGCCGGCCGGAGGACGAGCCGCAGGTCATCGGGCTGCGCTACAACCGCGTTACCCACCAGCCGCTGATGGAGTGCGTGCGCCAGACCCGCGCGCTGGTGGAGGCGGTGGCCGCCCGCGACTATGAGCGGGCCATGGATTTGCGCGGCGGCAGCTTTAAAGAGCAGTTTCGCTACCTGCGCACGCTCATCCGCACGCGGCCGCACCCGCCCGAGCCCGGCCAGCGGCGGCTGCGCTTCGCGGTGCTCACCGCCGGCGCCCCCGCCCCGGGCATGAACACCGCCGTCCGCACCGCCGTGCGGTTGGCCATCGACCGCGGGCACACGGTGGTGGCCGTGCGCAACGGCTTCGATGGGCTGGCCAAAAACGAGGTGGAGGAGTTCGGTTGGATGAGCGTCCATGGCTGGGGCTCGGTCGGCGGATCGACTTTAGGCACCAGCCGCAAAGTGCCCGGCGCGAAAGATTTCGCCGCCATCGCGCACACGCTGGAAACGCATGCCATTGACGGGCTGCTGCTGATTGGCGGCTGGTCGGCCTACCAGGCCGCCCTGGCGCTCCAGCGCCAACAGGATCAATTTCCGGCGTTTAATATTCCCGTCATCTGCCTGCCGGCCTCCATCAGCAACAACCTGCCTGGCTCCGAGCTGAGTATCGGGGCCGATACGGCGCTGAACAGCATCGTGGAAGTCGTGGACAAGATCAAGCAATCGGCGGTGGCGGCCCGGCGCTGTTTCATCGTGGAGGTCATGGGCCGCTATTGCGGCTACCTGGCGCTGATGAGCGCCCTGGCCACCGGGGCGGAAAAAGTGTATCTGCACGAGGAAGGGGTGACCTTGAACGACCTGCAGGTGGACCTGAAGCGCATGGTCGACGGCTTCGAGCAGGGCAAGCGGCTGAGCCTGCTGATCCGCAATGAGCAGGCCAACCCGCTGTACACCACCGGCTTTATGTGCGCGCTATTCGAGCAGGAAAGCCACAGCCTGTTCGAGGTGCGCCAGGCCATCCTGGGCCACCTGCAGCAAGGCGGCGACCCATCCCCGTTTGATCGGATTCAGGCCACCCGGCTGGCCGCGCGCTGTGTCGATTTCTTGATCGAGGAGGCCAACCGAGGCGCGTCACCCAGCGCCTTCATCGGCATCCAGGGCGGCCGGATCCAGAT
>JAYTFQ010000427.1:0-13169 GCA_043734225.1 Anaerolineales bacterium
GCCACGTGCGGGAAGTCGCTCAGCGATAGGGACACGTTTTCCTGTTCGCCAGCCCGAAACCCGCTGTGAGCCACAATCGCCAGCTGTTCTCCGCGATAGAGCAAGATGGCGGCGCTGTCATAGTCGACCACGCGCGCCAGTTGTTCCAGGATCAAGCGCAGCAGCCGCTCGCGATCCAGGCTGCTGCTCAGCGTCGCGGCCACTTCCCGCAGGGCTTCGGCCTGTTCCCGGGCCGCGCGCTCGGCCTCAAACAGGCGCGCGTTCTCTATCGCAATAGCGGCCTGGTCTCCCAGGTGCCGCAGCACGCGCAGCTCCGAGTCGGGAAAAGTGCGCGGCGTTGGATAGATCACGTTCATCACGCCTACCACCCGCGGCCCGATTTTGAGCGGCAGGCCGATAATCGCCCCGCCCCACTCGCCGCTGCTGTCCTGGAACATAGCATCGGCGCGCAGATCGGGCACAATGACGGCCTCACCCAGCCGCGCCACCTTGTAGGTCAGGCCTTCTGGCCGCGGCTCCCAATAGCCATCGCGGGCGGCTTCGCGCGTGCGCTCCGCGGCAAACGTCAGCCGCCCGCCGCCTTCCGGCCGGTAAAGAAAAATAAACGCCTGGCGCGCGCCCGTCACCATACGCATGGTGCTGTTTAGAATAGCTTTCAGCACGTCCTGCAGATCCAGGCTGGCCGTCAGACCCAGGCTGGCCTGGCGCACCGCTTCCAACTCGCCGGCGCGCTCGTGCTCGGCTTGAATTAATCGGTCGAACAGCCTGAGTTTGGCCAACGTGGTGGCCACCTGCCTGGCAATTGTCACCAGCAGCCGCTCATCGGCCGCCTCAAAGGCCGCAAACCGCGTGCTCTCGATGTTGATGACGCCCAGGACTTGTTCGCCCGATACGAGCGGCACACACAGCTCCGACTGCACCCCGCGCTCAGCCGGCAGGTAGCGCGGATCCCGGCTGACATCCGCCACGCGTGACGGCTGCGCCGTCAGCGCCACGTGCCCGGTGATGCCGTGGCCCACCGTGGTGGTGAAGGTTACGTCCCCGCGGTAACTGCGGTGGGCGCGCAGGATCCCCGTCTCGGGCTCCAACAACATGACCCCAAGGTGATTGGCATACAGTGTCTCGCCCACAACGGCCGTCACCCGTTCCAGAAAGGCATCCTCGTCGCTCTCTTCGGAGCCGGCGTTGGCAATCGCATGCAGCACCTTAAGCTCGTCCATCTGGCGGCGGCTGACGCCAAACAGGCGCAGCTTGTCATAGGCCGCCGCTGCTTGATTGGCGATGAGCGCCAGCAAGCCTGCTTCCTCGTCGTCAAACTGACGCGCTTCACGGCTGCTCACCAGCAGCGCGCCCGTCGTCCGGCCGTCCAGCACCATTGGCACGCTCAAAGTGGCGGAGGTCAGTTGGTGCTGCAGCGCGCCGCCCAACTCAAAATCAACAACCGGGTTGGTGCTGTCAAACCTCACCGTTCGTCCGACCGCCACGGTCATGCCAATCTGCGATTGGCGGCCTGGTTCAAAGACCACCGGCTGGTGCGGTTCGTCCGGCCGGCCCCAGGCCGCCCGCAGCACCAGGTTGCCGTCGGAATCGGGCAGGGCCAGCAGCGCCTGGTTGGCGTGCAGCGCCAGCGCCGCAATCTCCACCGCGTGCCCGCCGACTCTGTCTTCGTCCTGTGCGCCCAGCAGGCGACGCGAGAGCTCCAGCAGGATACCGTCTGATTCGCGCCAGCGCCGCTCGGCGCGCAGCAGCCGCCCAGTCTCACGGCTGGCCAGAATCTGCCGCAGCAGCACCAGCACAATCACGGCCGCTACACCCAGGCTGAGCGTTGTGGCATTGGCGGCCAGCAGCCGGCTGCGATCCCACAGCAGCACCACGAATGCCAGACCGACCAGGACATAGGGGGAATAGGCCAGAGCCGACTGCAGCTGTCCGGCCAACTTGCGGCCCACCAACCGCGACATCGGCACCGAGGGCGACGTGCGCGCCACGGCCTGATAGGCGCCTGCGATTGCCAGCAAGCCATAGCTGATCGGCCAGCCGGTCTGCATCCAATTGCCGCTGGAAAAACGGCCGATCAGAAATTGAAAGCTGACCATCAAATCAGTCAGCAGCAGCAGGCTGGCTGCGACGGCCAACAGCAGCAGCGGCCGAGCGCGGTTCTCAAATTGGCGCAGCAACAGCCACAGAACGGCAAACAGAATCGCCAGGTCCCCAGCCGGGCTGGCCACGGCTTTGACCAAACGCTCCGCTGGCGCGGCGCCCATGGTCATGGCTGGCCCAAACCACACTGACCACAAGATCATGGCCAGGCTAATGGCCAGCAGGCCCAGGTCCAACAACAAGTTGATGCGTTCAGAGCGCGTCAGCGCCAGCGCCGGGAGGAAAAGCAGGCCGGCAACGAAGAGAGGGTAATAAGCGATGTAACTCAACACCACCAGGCCCGGGAGTATCGTCCCGGCCGCCGCGCCCGACCACCATGAGCCGACATCGCCCAC
Organism: Anaerolineales bacterium; assembly: GCA_043734225.1. Lineage (GTDB taxonomy): Bacteria > Chloroflexota > Anaerolineae > Anaerolineales > UBA6663 > JAYTFQ01. Next base: position 2,496 of record JAYTFQ010000427.1, read on the forward strand.
CAACCGGCAGGCTTGCGCCGCAACCAATAGCCCCCAGGCCAGCCCAGCGCGCGCCGCCGTGCGCGACGCCACCCGCGCGGCCACGGCCAGCAGCACCACCGCTTCCAGGTTCGCCAGGCCCACAAGGATATTGCCGCTGAGAGCCCGGCCACCCGGATCGCCAGCGAGGGCCGCTCGAGTCACGAGATAAATGACCAGGATAGCCACGGCCAAAACAGCCGCCAGGTGCACCAGACGGTCAGAGCGCCGGTTAGGAGATGAAAGCATGCGGTTTCAAAGCGAGCCCGCCGCACTCAAAGACACACTGAGCATGCCGGCGAGTATAAATTCGCCCCCGCAGAACGGCAAGGCGTATAGCTGAGGCAGGCACTTCAGGCCAGGTCGGTCGGCGCGGCCCGCACGATGGCCGCCCACTCTTGCAATGTCAGCGTTTCGGCCCGGCGCTGCGGCGTCACGCCCGTGCCCGCCAGCCAGGCATCCACCTGAACGGCTTCAAGCTGCAAACCGCCGCTCAACGCATTGCGCAATTGCTTGCGCTTCTGGCTGAAACCGGCCTTGACCACCCGAAAGAACTGGTCCACATCGCTCACGTCCACGGCCGGGCGTTCGCGCACTTCCAGCCGCACAATTTCCGAGTCAATATCTGGGCGGGGGTAAAATGCGCCGGCGGGCACGCGCGCCACTCGGCTGGGTTGGCTGTAGAACTGGACGCTGACCGCCAGCAAATTCATATCGTCCGGTTGGGCCACCATGCGCTCAGCCACTTCGCGCTGCACCGTCAGCACAATGCGCCGCGGCCGCACGCTGGATTCAAGCAGATGCCGGATGACGGCCGAAGTGATGTAGTACGGTATATTCGCGACCACCTTGTAGCCATCCGGCAGGTTGAGGTGTTTGCCCAGGTCCAGCCGCAAGATATCGCCCTGCACCAGTTCTGTTTGGTCGTAGCCCTTCAGGGTCTCCTGCAGCGCCGGAAACAAGCCGGAGTCGATTTCAACCGCCACCACCCGTCCCGCCGCTTCAGCCAGATGCCGGGTCAGGCTGCCCAACCCGGCGCCAATCTCCAATATCGTGTCAGCCGGGCCGATCTCGGCCGCCGCGGCGACCTTGGCCAATGTGGTCTCATCCACCAGGAAATTTTGGCCCAGGCGCTTCTTGGGATACAGATTGTGCCGCCGCAGCAGATTGCGAACGTCGAGTGGAATCATGGCACCGTGCTCGGAATGATCCAGCGGATCGCGCCGGCGGGCGGCACTGGGGTCAGAAAATAGACCATCACGGGCGCATGCCAGTTTTCGTAATTGAAATCGTCAAAGCCCAGATCGATAAAACGGCCGCGCACACCGCCACCGGTGTCGGCCGCCTCGGCGAACCCATACCCGAGCACATACATCTGCGTGCCAAACGGCATCATGGCGCGGTCGATGGCTACCAATCCCTTGGTGAGTATCTTGCCTGAGGCGGTCCGGCCGTAGCTGCTGGTTCCCGGCGCGCGATTGGTGAACTTGGCGGCATACGACGTGGCATACATGCTGAACGCCCGCCAGTATTCGATCGTCCCATCCGGCGTAGCCAGCGTGCGGATAACGATATTGGTGCCATAGCCGATGATTTGCGGCACAGGATTCTGCACTTGGGCCGCAGTATCGGCCACCCGCGCCACCTCAACCCCGTTCTCATAGCGCACGCGGGTAAGCTTGCGCCGCACCCCGGGCACGCCCGCCTGCACCAACCGCAGCGTGTCGATCTCAACTTCCGGCAATCCCTGGTAAGTAGTGTCGAACGACACCAATTCCTGGTCTGCCAGGACCTCTTCCCGCACCCGCACCACGCTGACCTGCCCGTTGGCCGGGATGGCCTCGGCCTCGGCCGGCACGCTGTAGTCTTCGCCCAGCAGGACGACATCCACGGCCGCCAGCGCCTCGCCCACCGTCGCCGACCGGGTGCGCGCCAGCAACGCTTGCCCATCCACCTGCACCTGCACCAGGCTGGCCCGCGCAATCTGGATCGCCAGGCCGGCTGTTACCGGCGCGTCAAAGCCGGGCGTTACAGAGTCCCCAGCAAACAGCTGGTAGCCCAGTGTCCATAACGCTTCACCCACGTTCAGCGCCGCGGTGCGGGCAGCGCGCGGCGCGGCAGCGCCATCCGTCACGCTCACGTCCACCGCGCGCTGCAAAACCAGGCTGCGCGGCGGGCTGGCAAGCGGCGTCGCATCGGTCAACGGCCGGCCGTCCGCCAGCCATTGGTCGCCTGGCCCCAGGCTCACGCCCAGACTGGCCGCGAGCGCGCCGGGGCCGTTGGCCGCGGCGTACTGTAAGCGAGTATGGCCGTCCACCGCCAAACTGAGCAGCGGGGCGCGCGTGACCACGATTGGGACCGACGAATCGACAGGCGCGCTTGCCGGCGGCGCGACCCGATCAGCCGGATCCAGGCGGATGCCGGCCTGGGTCAGCGCGGCGCCAACCGTGCCGCCATTGGTAGCAAATGTCAATTGTTGGCCGTCAACCAGGATGTGGACCCGCCTGCCCGCGTTGAGGTAAAAAACCAGGGCAGTTGCGGCCAGGAACAACACGCCCAGGCCCACGACCGCGATACGCTGGATGGGTCGCATAATTAAACGCACTCGGGCAGGCTTCCCGGCGGCACCCAGTGATCACCCCTTACCGCTGCTGCCTTCCGGCCCTGACGGGGTTCGAGGGTCTCTGCCGCGCCGGACCTACCCGAGTGCGTTGGGGATTATACCAGACGCGCCCCGGCCCTCCAGCGGCTCCGCCACGCCTTCAAAAAAACCGCAATAAGTGGTGTAGCCCAGTCGCTGGTAAACGGCCAAAGCTGGGGCATTGGCCTGGATCACGTTGAGTGCAATCACCGCGCCGGCAGGCAAACGCTCCAACAGTTCGGCGGTGACAGCCCCCGTCACCTGCCTGGCCAGGCCCCGCCCGCGCCGGTCACGCCGGGTGTACACATTGCCCACCGCGGCCACACCCTCGGCCGGCGCCACGATATGTGTGCCGGCCGCGGCCACCAGCTCGGCGGCCTCGTATAGCCCGTAAAACACACCCTGCTCCACCATGTATGGCGCAAAGAAGTCGGGTGCCTCGCCTGTGGGCGCGCCATCAGCATGCAGTCGCAGCAGCGCCGGGTAATCCGCCATGCTCAGCCGTTGTGCGGGTGCGTGCGGTCGCGAGAAGTGTGCCGGGTTCAGCAGCATGCGCCACATCGGCGTCTGGTGCGAGACCGCATAACGCGCGTGGATGAGTGGCAGTATTTCGGGTTTGACCAGCAGGTAAAGTGAGTGTTGCCCGTCGAGCTCGTCCAACAGCGGCCCGACGCGCTCGGCTGAGCCAATGGCAAACAGAACCGGCGTTCCCAGCCCGGCATAGATCATCAGCAGCGCGCCGTCATGCTCGGCCACGCGCCAGGTGGTGTGTTCAAACAGTCCTGGCGCCAGATCCCCCAGGGCATACACCGACCAGGCCGGGTCCGCCAACAGGCGGGTCCGGATCGCGGCACGGTCGGTCTCAGCAGGCATCCGCCGGCGGCTCGGCTGCGTGTGTCAGCGGCGAGCCGCGGCACGGCGCTTCTTAAGCGGCCGGCCTTTGTAGCCCACGCCCTTCTGCTCCCACAACTGCACCAGCGCCACGCAAGCGCGCATGGCCAGCTCCATGTCCTGCACCGTGGTCCATTCCAGCGGGCCATGCGGATTGTGATAGCCGGCAAACAGGTTGGGTGTGGGCAGGCCGGCTGCGGTCAGCCGCGAACCATCGGTGCCGCCGCGCGCCGCGGGCATGCTTGGCTCCAGGCCCAGGCTGCGCATGGCTTCAATCGCCAGGTTGACCGGCGTCATATCCTTCTTGAGCCAATAACCCATATTGCGATAGCCGGGCCTGATCTCACACGTGACACGCGCCCGCGGCTCAGACGCCTGCAAGCCCTGGCACAAGCCTGTCAACCGCGCGCTCTTGTCGGCCAGTCCATCCAACTCATAGTCACGCAGGATAAATTCGATGACCGTGCGTTCCACCCGGCCTTCAATGCGCGCCGGATGAATATATCCCTGCCGGCCCTCGGTCGTTTCCGGCGACAGATTCTCGCGCGGCAGCGCCGCCAGCAACTTGGCGCCCAGGTGCAGCGAGTTGACCATGCCGTAGCGTTTGGCTTCGCCGGGATGGGTGGAGACGCCTTCAATGGTAACGACAGCGGTATCGGCTGAGAATGTCTCCCAAACCACCTCGCCCGGGTGCTCGCCATCCAACGTATAGGCCACGTTGGCGCTCAGCTGATCCAGATCCAGCAAGTCTACCCCGCTGCCGATTTCCTCATCCGGATTGAAACACACTCGCACGGGCCCATGCGGTATTTCCGGATGGCGCAGCAGGTGCGCGGCCAATGACATCACGATCGCCACGCCCGACTTATCGTCACCCCCCAGCAGGGTGCGGCCGCTGGCGGTAATCAAATCCTTGCCGCGCGCGGCCAGCAGTTCCGGGTGCTGGGCGGCGTCCAGCACTTGTGACGGGTCATCCGGCAAGGCGATCGGCTTGCCGTTCCACTTGCGGTGAACCAACGGCTTCACATTTTGGCCGGTGTAGTCCGGCGCCGTATCCACATGGCCCAGGAACGCGACCACCGGCAAGCCGTGCTTGTCGCTGGTCGCCGGGATAGTGGCCATTACGTAACCATGCTCGGTAAGCGCTACATCCGTGGCGCCCATTTCCAGCAGTTCGCTCTCAAGCATGCGCAGCAGCACCCACTGCCCCGAGGTGCTGGGCGACATGCCCGTGCTGGCATCGCTTTGCGTGTTAACGCGCACATAGCGCAGGAATCGAGATAACAGGGTATCAGACATGTGGCCTATCTTGGCGGCGGTGGATTTCCCCCCGCGGGCGCCCCAGAGAAGGACCGTAACTATAGTCTAACCAGGCTGAGGTTACAAGGCCAAACGCGAGCCTGCCAAACCTGAGGCATGGAACGTCACGCCGCCGGCCGTCGTCTAGCTCTCAATCAAACCGCTCAGTTTATTGGGATAGAATAGCCCTCTATGCGACGGTATCCGCTGACCTTATGGTTATTACTCGGCGCCTTTGCGCTGTTCGCTTGCAGCCCGCTTCCGACGCCTCTCGCACCCACTATCCAGCCTAAACCGGATCGGGCCCGCACCCCCGTCCCCACCTGGACCCTGCCGTTCAATCTGCGCACCGGCACGCCAGCCCAATCAAACTCAGTGGCCGTCATCGGGCCAACGGCCACCCCACACGGCCTGGCAACTGAGACCATCGCGACTGCCACGCCACCCGCTGCCAGCGACGCCGCACCCACCGAAACGCTGCCGCCCTCGCCCACCGCCCGTCCCGGCATCGACCCCACTCTGGGCGCTTCCACACCGGACCCGGCGCTCGTGCCCGACCTGCCCATTCCCGATCCCATCGCGCAGCTGCATCTCGACAAGGACATCGTCAACATCCTACTTCTCGGCCGCGACACGGGTCGCACCGACAGCAGCTCCCGCACCGATGTGATGATCGTGCTTTCCATCAACAAGACCGCCAATTCCGTCACCCTGCTCACCATCCCGCGCGACCTGTTCGTTTATATTCCCGGCTGGACGATGAACCGCATCAACACGGCCGCGGTGCATGGCGACGCCACCGGCTATCCCGGCGGCGGCATCGCTCTGCTGGAGCAGACCATCCTCTACAATCTCGGCATCCCCATTCATGGCTGGGCGCGCGTCGACTTCCAGGGCTTCAAGGATGTCGTCAACATCGTCGAGGGCGTGGATGTGCCGGTCACCTGCGCCATGCAGGATTGGCGATTGAAGGACCCGAGTCTCGATCAGCAGGACCCCAATAACTGGGAGCTTTATACCGTGCCGGCCGGCGTGCAGCACATGGATGGCGACATGGCCTTGTGGTATGCGCGTTCGCGCGAACGCAGCAGTGACTATGATCGCTCGCGCCGCCAGCACCAGGTGCTGCGGGCCATCTTTGAAAAGGCCCTCGATCTGCATATGATCGCCAAGGTGCCCCAGCTTTACGCCCAGTACAACCAGATCGTGGACACGGATCTGGGACTGGGCGACCTGCTGCAATTCGTGCCGATGGCGGCCAACCTCCAAAACGCCCACATCAAAAGCCGTTTCATTGGCCGTGCACAGGTGACACCTTGGGTTACACCCGCCGGCGCCGATGTGCTGCTGCCCAACCGCGACGCCATCGCCGCTCTCACGGCCGAGGCCTTTTTGCCCCCAGCCGGTAATGTCTTGGCGCGCCAGGCGCCGGCAGTGGAGGTTTGGAACGGCACCACCAACCCCGATTGGGCCACGCTGGCTGCCGACGACTTGAACTGGGACGCAATCACGCCCGTCATTCATCCAGCGGATAACACCAACTACGATCACACGGTCATTGACGATTTCACCACCAGCGCCAAGGGCTCGCAAATCAACGAGCTGGCCCGCCTGTTCCGCGTCAAGCCCGAGAACATCATCGCCATGCCCGATCAGAACGCCGCCTATCCGTTTCGCGTGATCCTGGGCTCGGATTTTAACTCATGCGTCCAGACCACCGGCAATCTCATCGTGCCCGTGCCCACCGCCGGTCCGGACCAGCCGCAGGGCGACGATGTGATTCATGCCGCCGCGGTGCTGACGCCACCGCCCAGCGTCGACGGGGACCTCAGCGAGTGGACCTTCCTGCCGTACCCGGCCGCGGTGCCAATTGACGGCCAGACGAATTTGGATGGCCCGAGTGATCTGGCCGCCACCTGGAACACGGCCTGGGACGCCGAAAACTTGTATCTGGCTGTGGACGTCAATGACTCGACCTTTGTGCAGGTCTCGCATGGCGCCAGCCTGGACCAGGGTGACAGCCTGGAAATCTGGCTCAACGCTCAGTCCGCCGGCAGCGCGGGCGCTCAGGCGCTCGGACCCACGGATTTTCGCCTGGGCCTGTCACCCGGCAACCTCATCAGCCCGGTCGGCGGGCCGGAGGCGTACTTATGGCTGCCGGCCGAGTTGGCCCGCTCCGCGCCAGAAGTGAAGATCGGGGCCAAGAAGTCCAGCACCGGCTACACCCTGGAGGCTGCTATCCCCTGGCGACTCTTTGGCGTCACCCCCAGCGCCGGCCAAAGCTATGGCCTGGCGCTAAATCTGAACGACGACGACAGCCCTGGCTCGGCCGGCCGCCAGACTTTGGTCACCAATCGCCAGGGCCAGCTGCTGGCCGACCCCAGCACCTGGAGCCTACTGGTGCTGGACAGTCCGCCATAAATGGCGTAAGTTGTGACTGGCAACTGGGCATTAATAATCCGTCATTTGTCCTTCAGCCTTCATCCTTCATCCTTCATCCTTTATCTTATGCGCTTCCTCTCCCTCGGCGACTCCTACACCGTTGGTGAATCCGTGCCTCCATCCGAGCGCTGGCCGGTGCAATTGGCCGCCAGGCTGCGTCGCGAAGGCTTTGCCCTGGACGAGCCGCAACTCATCGCCACCACCGGCTGGACGACGGACGAGCTTTCTGCCGGCATCGACCGCGCCGCCCCACGCGGCCCGTTTGAGTTGGTCTCGCTGCTGATCGGCGTCAATAATCAATATCGTGGCCGCGACCTGGGCGAATATCGCGCTCAATTCACCGCCTTGCTGGCGCGCGCCCTGGCCTTCGCCGGCGGCCAACCGCAACGCGTGCTGGTGCTGTCCATACCCGATTGGGGCGTGACGCCCTTCGCCCAGGGTCGCGATCGGGCCGCCATTGGCCGCACCATCGACGAGTTCAATGCCGTCAATCGCGCCGCCGCTGAGCTGGCCGGTACGCCGTACGTGGATGTGGTCCCCAGCTCGCGCCAGGCGGCGCTAGACCCGGCTTTGATCGCCGGCGATGGCCTGCACCCCTCGGGCAAAATGTACACAGAATGGGCGCGGCTGGCCCTGCCGGCCGCGCGTGCGGCGCTGAACCAATCAGGAGTCGCTCGTGAGCACTGAAGACATCCGCAGCTATCACAAGGTGAACGACCAGGTCATCACCGGCGGCCAGCCCACCGAGGGCCAGATCCGCGCCGCGGCCGAGGAAGGCATTCAGGTGCTGATAAACCTGGCCACCAGCGACCCGCGCTACTCGATGGACGACGAGGCCGGGCTGGCCCAGTCCGTCGGGCTGGAATATCACCACATTCCAGTCGTCTGGGAGCAGCCTACGCCGGCAGACTTTGACGCGTTCGTTGAGGTGATGCGCCAGACTCAGGACAGGCGCAAGCTCATCCACTGCGCGGCCAACTACCGTGTGACCGCTTTCTATTCGCTGTACGCCATGCAAGATTTGGGCTGGTCGGCCGAGCAGGCTGCCGCGCTGCGGGCCGTGATGTGGCAGCGCCCGTATCCAGTGTGGGAGGCTTTCATTCAAGAAATGCAAAACCGCATCCAGTCTGGCAAACCATGACAAACTTCCTGGACTACCGCAACCACACCGGCGCGACCCCCGAAAAGTTCTTCAAGTCAACCCTGGCCGAAAGCCCACGCCTGTTGCTGGGTCTCAACTGCCTGGAGCCCGGCCAGACCCAGACGGCCCACATCCACGCGGAGCAGGACAAGTTTTACTTCGTCATCGAGGGCGAAGGCGATTTTACGGTCGGCGCGGAAACGCGCGCCGCTGGCCCGGGTGTCACTGTTTGGGCTCCCGCCGGCGCCCCGCACGGCGTGACCAACCGCGGCAGCGACCGCCTGGTGCTGTTGGTGGGCATCACACCGTGGCAATAGCCGCCGCCCATGCCGCCGCGCCGCACCCCACCCAGCCCACGCCTGCCGGAGCTGCGCGCCCTCGCCGCTGATCCGGCGGCCCAGGTCGCCCTGGCGCAAACAATTCTGGCGACCGATAAGGACGTTCAGGCCATCCGCGCCGCCGTGGAGGTTTTGAAGACGCACCCGACACCCGCGGCCCGCCGGGTGCTTCGCGAGCGCTTCGAGCACTATGCCGCCGACGGCGTGCGCCGCGACACTGGGGCCTACCTGCGCGCCGCAATCCTGCAAGCCCTGCGGCCCATCGCCCTGCCCGACGATGTGCCGCTGCTCGAGCGCGCCGCCGCGACGTATGAATTTCTGCCGCCCGGCCGGTCGGAAGAGGGCGCGCTGCTGCGCTCGGCGGCACTGGTCACCCTGGACGCCGTCGATCCCCGGCTGGCTGCACTGCACAGCATCCGGCTGCTGGCTGACCCACACACTTCGCGTCTGTCCGGCGAGCCGGCCGTCACCGCCGTGCGCGTGCTGGCCGCCCAAGCCAACATCTGGCCGCTGTACTACTACGCGCTGCACCAAACCAACCCTCAGTCGGAAGTGCTGTCCGAAAGTTTAAAGTATTTGGCCGGCCTGCCGGCTGCGCTGTCCGCCGAATTGGTGGACAAATACGGCGCATCGGATGATGAGGTCGTGCTGGTTGGGCTGCTGGATATGGTTCTGGATGCCGGCGGCGGCCCTTTCATCCACAAGTTTTTGTCTGCGACCGACAAATTTGCCGTCTATCACTACCTGGTAACGCGCCTGGTCGCCAAACCCACCGCCGCCGGCCTGGCCGAGTTGGGCCAGCAGGCCCAGCACGAGCGCAACCCGCGCAAGCTCGGCATCCTGGCCGAGGCCCTGGTGCTGGGCCGCACCGACCCACACCTCCAATCCACGCTGGCCGCCGTGCGCCACAGCCAGAAGCTGGCGACGCTGGCCAGGTACGAGCGAACTCAGCCTGACAACGATGAACCAACCGACTGACCCGTCCGAAATCGACGACCTGTGGGATTACAACGACGCAGCCGCCAGCGAAAACCGCTTCAGGTCCCGCCTGGCTCGGACCGAACCCGGCAGCGCTGCCTACCTTGAGCTGCTGACCCAGATCGCACGCGCCCAGGGCCTGCAGCGCAATTTCGCCGGCGCCAACAGGACCCTGTTCAAAGTCCAGTCCGTCTTGCCCCCCGGCGCGGCGCGGCCGCGCATCCGCTACCTGCTGGAGCGCGGTCGTGTCTTCAACTCAGCCGGGCAAAAGCCAGAGGCCAGCGCCCGTTTCGTTGAGGCCTGGCAGCTCGCGCGCCAGACCGGAGAAGATTTCTTCGCCATCGATGCCGCCCACATGTTGGCCATCAGCGCGTCGCCCCCCGAGCAGGCCGACTGGAACCTGCGCGCCATCGCCGCTGCCGAACAATCCGCCCAGCCGCACGCCCGCAACTGTCTTGGCTCGCTCTACAACAGTCTCGGCTGGACGCGCCATGACCAGGGCGACTACGCCTAGGCGCTGGATCTGTTCCAGCGCGCCGTACACTTTCGCCAGACGCAAAACAAACCGGCTGAAGTTCTGATTGCCCGTTGGTGTGTGGGCCGCTGCCTGCGCTCCCTGGGCCGCGCCGATGAAGCCTTGGTTGAGCAGCAATCCCTGGCCGCCGCCCATGCCGCTGCTGGCACCCAGGATGGCTATGTGGAGGAAGAACTTGGCGAATGTCTGCTTGAGTTAGGCCGGCCCGCCGAGGCGCGGCCGCATTTCGCCCTGGCCCATGCGCTCTTGTCACTGGATCCATGGCTTGCGGAGAGCGAACCGGCCCGCCTGGAGCGCCTCAAAAATTTATCCCGATGATCCAAGCATCGTATCTTTTCAGCCTATCCTAAAGTTCCGGCCGAATGGGGTGATGCGACGCAGCCAGACGAAC
>JAYTFQ010000428.1:0-5554 GCA_043734225.1 Anaerolineales bacterium
CCACTGCAGTGGGTGCGCCGGTCAGGACGAGACTGCGTGGTCCGTTGACACCGGCAATTGTCACCGCGCCTGCCAGGGCCGCCAGCGCCGGCTGAGCCGCTTCCGGCGTGAGCTCGACCACCGCCATCGCGCCCTGGCCGCGGCGCTGGGCCAGGCAGCGGCTGCGCGCGCAAATGACACGCATGGCGTCGGGCAAGGTCAACACGCCGGCCAGGTAGGCCGCGGCCACCTCGCCAAAACTATGGCCCACGATCGCGGCGGGCGCGATGCCCCAGGCTTGCAGACGTGCGGCCAGCGCAAGTTGGAGCCCGAACAAGACCGGCTGCAACTGGTCGATGCGATCCATCCAGGCCGCTTGCGGATCCGCGAGTAGATCGAGCAAGCTCCAGCCCAGGTGGGGCGGCGCGGCCTGGGCCATCAGTTGGAACAAGGCCGCACTGGATGGATCGGACAGCAGGACCCGCGCCATCCCCGGCCATTGCCCCCCCTGTCCCGCGCACACAAACACCACCCGCGGCGCCGGCGCGCCAGGCAGCGCCTGGCCGATTAGCAGTTCCGGGTGTGACCGGCCCTGGGCCAGCGCCACAAGCGCCGCATGGGCTTCCGCCGAAGTCGCGGCCACGATCGCGGCACGCTGAGCGAAGTGGCTGCGGCCCATTCCAGCAGCGGCGGCCAGGTCGGCCAGCGCAGGCGCAGCGGGATCGGACAACACGGCGGCGTAGCGGCCGGCCAGCGCCTGGAGGGCTTCGGGTGTGCGCGCGGATAGAGGCAGCAGACACGGCGCATCTAGATCGGTCGGTTGGACGCTAGCCAGATTGGGCGCGGGCGCGGCGAGCAAAATGACATGCGCATTGGTGCCACTGATGCCAAATGCGCTGACACCCGCGGCGCGCCGGCCAGCGACTTCGGTCCACTCGGTCAACTGCGTGGGAATGACGACCGGGATGTCCGCCCAGGGGATATGCGGGTTCGGTGCCTGGAAGTGCAGGTGGGGGGGGACGACGCCGTGGCGCAAGGCCAACACGGTCTTGATCAGCCCGGCCATGCCGGCGGCGGCCTCGAGGTGCCCAAAGTTGGTCTTCACCGAGCCAACCCACAGCGGCTGATCGGCAGCCCGGCCAGCGCCGAAAACAGCGGCCAGGGCTTGCATCTCGATGGGATCGCCCAGCGGGGTGCCGGTGCCATGCGCCTCCACATAGCTCACCCGGCGCGGCGCCAGGCCCGATTGGGCTAGCGCGGCGCGGATGACCGCTTCCTGCGCCTTCCCATTGGGCGCGGTGAAGCCGGCGCTGCGCCCGTCCTGATTAACCGCCGAGCCAGCCAGCAGCGCCAGGATCGGATCACCGTCGCGCTGCGCGTCACTCAAGCGCTTGAGCACGACGACGCCGCAGCCCTCACCGCGCACATAGCCATCGGCGCGGGCGTCGAACGCCTTGACCGTGGCGTCCGCGGATAAGGCCCGCGCTCGAGACAGAAAGATGGAAGTGGCTGGCGAGAGCATCACCTGCACGCCGCCGACCAGCGCCAACTCACTTTCGCCTGACCGCAAGCTCTGGCTGGCCAGGTGCAGGGCCACCAGGGAAGAGGAGCAGGCGGTATCCACCGACATGCTGGGGCCTTGCAGGCCGAGCACATAGGACAGACGGCCGGCCGCGGCGCTGGGTGTGTTGCCGGTGCCAAAGTAGACGTCGACATCCGCCGGGTCGGCGGTCTGCATGTGTACCTGGGCATAGTCGTTGCTGCCAATACCGACAAAAACGCCGGTGGCGCTGCCCACCAGCCGCGCGGGCACCTGCCCAGCGGATTCCAGCGCCTCCCAGGCCACTTCCAGCAGCAGGCGCTGCTGCGGATCCATGCTCACCGCCTCGCGCGGCGTGATGCCAAAGAATTGCGGGTCGAATTCGCCCACCTCGCGCACAAATCCGCCCCAGCGCGAGTAAGTCTTGCCCGGTGCCTCGGGGTTGGGGTCATAGAAGGCCTCGACATCCCAGCGATCCGCCGGCACCTCGCTGACGGCGTCCACACCATCCTTCAACATCTGCCAAAAGGCAGCCGGGCTATCCGCGCCACCTGGGAAACGGCAGCTCATGCCGATGATGGCCAGGGGCTCCGCGGCGTCCACCGGCCGCGCGGGCGGGGCGACCACAACTGGCAGCTCATCCAATAATTCACGGCTGAGGAAACTGACCAGGGCATCGAGCGTGGGATAGTCAAAGATCAGGGTGGCGGGGAGCGCGGTCAGGCCCAGCCCAGATTGCAGGCGGTTGCGCAGCTCAACGGCCATCAACGAATCCATACCCAAATCAAAGAAGCCTTGCTGTGGCTCGATCAGATGGCCAGGCGGCAATCCAAGCACGCTGACCACCTCGCCGCGAACGTGCTCGCGCAGCAAATCCGCTCGTCGGGCGGCCGGCGCCGCGACAATGTGCTGACGGACCGACGAAGGCTGGCTGGCGGCAGCCGACGGCGGCAGACCCAGCGCCAGGGCGCCCAGAGGCAGCGCGCCTCCATCGGACAGGGTCGCCGCTTGGTTGAGCGGCAGCACGGCCACAATCGGCGCGGGGCCGGCGCCGAGGCGCTCCAGCGTGGCCAGCCCCTCGGCGGAGCTGATCAGGCCCAGGCCGGCACGGGGCCGGCGCGTCTGCATACCCCCGGCCGCCCACGGCCCCCAGGCCAGGCTGGCACCCACAGCGCCCTGCCCTTGCCGCCACACCGCCATGGCGTCCAGCCAGGTGTTGGCCGCGGCATAGCCGCTCTGACCCGGCGCGCCGAATAGCCCGGTGGCCGAGCTGAACATGACAAACCAGGCCAGCGGGTCCGAGGCGGTCTGCCGGTGCACCAGCCAACTACCGACGATCTTGGGCGCCATAACGGCCCAGGTCCGCTCCCAACTCTGGCGCAGGACCACGCCATCATCCAGCACTCCGGCAGCGTGGATGATGCCCTTCAGCGGCGCGACCGCGCGGATAACTGTAAGCGCGGCAGATAAGCTCTCGGCATCACACACGTCCGCCAGATAGTGCTGGACACTGGCGCCCGGGGCGGCGAGCGCCTCCAGCGCGGCCTGTTGCTCGACGTTAGGCGCGTGGCGGCTCAGCAGCGCGATGTGGCGCGCGCCGCGGGTGAGCAGACCCTCAGCCAGCGCCAGCCCAATCCCGCCCGTGCCGCCGGTGATCAAATAGCTGCCATCCAGCTCAATCGGCCACAGCTGCTCATCCCGCTGGTAGGCTTCCAGCCGCAGGGCAAAGGTGTCGCCGGCGCGCAGCGCCCATTGCTCAGGGCCAGAGGCCGGCAGCACCTTAAGTAGGTCGCGCGCGGATTGTTGCGCTGCGGCGCGCGGATCGAGATCGACCAGGCCGCCCCATAACTCGGGATGCTCTTGCGCCGCGCTGCGCCAGAAACCCCACAGCGGCGCCTGGGCCAACGCCAGACCCGCCTGATCCTCGGGCTGCACTGACTGAGCGCCCTGGCTGATCAGCCACAGACGCGCCGGCTGCTGGCGGCCGAGCAGCACTTGAGCAACCGCCAGCGCGCTGCCAACGCTCAACTTCAACGCGGCCTCCAAACCAGCCGAGTCAACAGGTTGGCCGGCGGGAACATCCAAGGCCCACAAGTCAATCACGCCCCAGCGGTGCAAGGGCGCCGAGTCGAGCGCGGCGGCCATGACAGGCGCGAGGGCCGCTGGGTCCGCCGAGTCACCGGCCAGGTCCGCGCGCGTTATCAAATGGACCGGAGCACCCGTCTCGGAGAGGTCGCGAGCCAAGGCGTCCGCTACCCCGCTGGCATCGGCCAGCAGCAGCCAGGCCGTGGGCGACAGGCTTCCTATTGCGGGCGGCGCCCGGCGCTGCCAACGCGGCACGAAGTACCCAGCAGGCGGCGCGGGCGCCGGCGATGGCGCGCTCGGGTGTGCTGCCACAGCGCGCTCTATCCAATAGCGCGTGCGCTGGAACGGATACGTGGGCAGCAGGACGCGCCGCCCCGCGCCTTCGGTGATAGCCGCGCCGGCGGGCGGACCGCCGGCAGCAAACAGCCGGGCCAGGCTGCGCAGCAACGTCGTGGAGGCGTCGGCGCCACGGCGGAGCGAGGGCAGCGCCAGGACGTCCGCGGCCTGGGGATTGTGCTGCGCCATGCCGAGCAGCGTGGTGTGCGGGCCAATCTCGATGAGGGTGTTGACGCCTTGCGCCAGCAGCGCCTCCAGCGCGGGGGCATAGCGCACGGGCGCGCTGACCTGGCGCACCCAGTAGTCTGGCCGCGCCATCTCGTCGACGGCGGCGAGCTTGCCAGTCAATGTGCTGATGATGGACAACCGCGGCGCGGCATAGGTAAGCCCCGCGGCCTCGCCGGCCAGCGCCGGCTGGATGGCGGCGACCAGTGGCGAGTGAAAGGCGTAGTTGCCAGGCAGCTGGCTGGTGCGGACGCCCTGGGATTTGAAATGAGCGACCCGCGCGGCCACCCCTTCCGAGGTCCCGGCGATGACGGTTTCGGTCGGGCCGTTGATGGCGGCGACGCAAACGTCCCCACCCTGGGTCAAGCTGCGCTCCACCACCTCGGCGCTGGCAAAGATCGCCGCCATCGCGCCTGAAGGCGCGGCCTGCATCAAACGGCCGCGCGCCACCACCAGGCGCAGGGCATCCTCGAGCGAGAGGATGCCGGCCAGACAGGCGGCCACTAGCTCGCCCAGGCTGTGGCCCAACAGCAGCACCGGCTGGACGCCCCACGCCAGCCACAGCTGGGCCAGGGCCCATTCCAGGGCGAAGAGGGCCGGCTGGGCATAGCGCGTCTGCGACAGCAGCGCGCCTTGCCCTTCGGCGGGATCGGCCAGCAACTGGCGCAAGTCCACATCCAGGTGCGGCCGGAGCAGTTCCGCGCAGCGATCCAGCGCGGCGCGGGCGATGGGATGCGCCTGGTAAATCTGCGCGCCCATGAGCGGGTATTGCGCGCCTTGACCCGTGAACAGAAACGCCACCTTGGGCCGGTTGGCACTGGCCGCGTGACCGGCGATGAGGAAACTGCCAGCCGCATCCGTCGCACCAGTGTCCGGCACGCCCGCGCAGAAATCCGCCAGCCGGTCGGCCGCCACTGCGCCGTCTGGCGCGACCAGGGCCAGGCGCTGGGCGAAGCTGGCGCGGCCGCGGCTGGCGCTGAAGCACACATCCGCCCAGGCCGGCGCGTCTGGCGCGCGGAGCAGTTGGACGTAGGCTTCGGCCAGGGATTGCAACGCTTCGGGCGAGCGGGCCGAGAGCAAGAGCAGGTGCGGCCGTTGGGCAGGCGACTGTGCGGCCGCCTGAGCGGCCGGCGCTTGCTCCACGAGGATGTGGGCGTTGGTACCGCCAAAGCCAAATGAGCTGACGGCCGCGCGGCGAGGCCCGCCAGAGGACGGCCAGGGTGTGAGCGACGTGGGAATGGCAAAGGGCGTCCCGGCCAGGCTGACGTTAGGGTTGAGCGACACAAAGTTCAGATTGGGCGGCACGGCAGCGTGCTGCAAGGCCAGCACGGTCTTGATGAGGCCCGCCACGCCAGCGGCGGCCTCCAGGTGCCCGATATTGGTCTTGAC
>JAYTFQ010000429.1:0-4045 GCA_043734225.1 Anaerolineales bacterium
TGTTCGGCCACCCAGAAGCGGACCTCGGGCGGCGGCTTGCTCAAGGGCGACATGCTCGACCAGAAGGGCGACGGCGACAGTTCCGAAATCTACATCGCGGCCAGTGCGTTCAGCGGAACGTACAAGGTCGGCGTGAAGCAGGCCTTCGGCCGGCCCATCGGCGGCAACGCGGCCGTGGTCGAACCAAATCGCCCGACTGCAAAGGTCCCGCACCGCATCGGCCGAGTGCGACACAAAGCAAACCGTAACCCCAGCCCGCTGCATTTCAGCGATGCGATCCAGGCAGCGGCGCTGAAAAGCCTGATCGCCCACGGCCAAGACTTCGTCAACCAGCAGCACCTCCGGTTCAAGGTGAATACTGACCGCAAACGCCAAACGCGCAAACATGCCCGAAGAATAGTGCTTCACGGGCATGTTGATGAAATCTTCCAGGTTGGAGAACGCGACAATGGAGTCGAATTTGCGCGCCATCTCGGCGCGCCCCATGCCCACCAGAGCGCCGCTCAGGTAGATATTGTCTCGCCCAGAGAGATCGGGATGGAAGCCAGCGCCAAGCTCCAACAGGGCGGCGACCCGACCATTGACGGCCATGCGGCCTTCGTTGGGCACGATCACACGACTGATGAGCTTTAGCGCGGTGCTCTTGCCCGCGCCGTTGGCGCCAATCAGCCCGACCGTTTCACCGCGCACAATCTCAAACGAAACGTCACGCAGCGCCCATAACACGCCCGACCGGGCCGGAGTGACCAGATTCGCGAACTGCCGCCGAACGAATAGTTCACGCAGAGACCGCGGACGATCGTTAGCAAACTGATAGCGCTTGCTAACCCCTTCGAATGTGATAATGGCTGTCACGATTGATCTCAATCACCCCTGGTTTGATGATACCTGATGATACCAGAGGAACTCCGCGGCCCTGGGCGTGGCGCGGTAGGAGTTGGCTGGCGACGAAACGCCCGCCCGATCAGCCATTCACCAGCGGCTCGGCGGCGCACACCCGGTTTTTGCCGGCGCGCTTGGCGGCCAGCTCGGCATTATCCGCCGCCAACAACAGTTGAGTGGCGGAGAGCGCATCGGTCGGCAGTGTTGCTACGCCCAGGCTGATGGTGTAGCCGGACACGGGCGTGCCGCTTTCGCCTGGGGAGGGCGCGGCGGCCTGGGCCAGCTCGCGGATACGCTCGGCCAACACCAAGGCGCCGGCCTTGTTGGTATGCGGCAAGAGCATCGCGAACTCTTCGCCGCCATAGCGCACCGGCAGGTCGGGATCGCGCACCGCGGCGCGCAGGATGCCGGCAATGGCCTTCAGCCGGTCATTGCCGGCCAGGTGGCCAAAAGTATCGTTGTATTTCTTGAACCCGTCGATATCCATAATGATCACTGACAGCGAATGCCCGTAGCGCGCCGCGCGATAGGCTTCGGTGGCCAGCATGTGCTCGAAGGCGCGCGGGTTGGCCAGGCCGGTCAGGCTGTCGGTGACGGCCAGCCGCTGCACTTCGGCATGCAGTTGGGCATTGTCGATGGCCACCACGGCCGTGTTGGCAAAGGCCACCAAAGTCCGCAGGTCGGCGTCCGAAAAAGCGGCCGGCCGGGTAGCATCCAGGCTGATCACCCCATGCGGCGCGGCCAGCACGCCTTTGGGCACCAGCGGCGCCACAATCGCGGATGAGACCAGCCGCAGCTCCTCGATTTCATCCGCCAGGGCCAGTTGCGGCGCGTCTTTGGCGTCATTGATCAATAAGGGGCGGTTTTCGCGCATCGCTTTGGCCGAATACCCCTGATCATGGGCAAAGGCAATGCTCTGCATGCGCGGGTCGCTGTAGCCGTAGGTGGCCCGCACCCGCAGCAGCCCGCTGGCCGGGTCACTCAAAATAATGGTGCCCATTTCCGCCGAGGGCACCGCGGCCACCGCGGCGGCCAGGATGTTGTGCAGCAGCGGGTCCAGCTCCAGCGTGCTCAACAGGGCCTCATTCGCCTTGAGCAGCGCATCCAATTCGCGCACATTCTCCTGCACCGCCGTGTGCAGGCGGGCATTTTCCAGCGCCACCGCCGCCTGGGCCGCCAGGCTGAGCGCCAATTGCTGATCGGCCTCGCGGAACGGCTGTGAGCCCGGCCCGCGCTGAATTTCCACCAGCCCGAAGACGTCGTCCCCGGTGTAGAGCGGCGCCATCAACAGCCGCGCCTGCCCGCTCTGCTCCAGAAACTTGCGTTCGGCCGGGTCGGCGGCGGGGTCGTCCACATCCACCGACAGCGCTTGGCGCGTGAGCAGCACCCAGCGCGTGGCCGGATAATCGGAAAGCGCTTGTGTATGCGCCTCGTCCGCGCTTCCCGGCGGCCGCAGATAGTCGTCGAGCGTGATGACCGTGTCCCGGCCGCGGTCCCAGGCCAAGATGATGCAGTTGGCGGCCTCCAGAGCATGCGTCATATGGCGGACAATCGCCTGGCGCACGGCCCGCTCCGAAAGGGCCGCCGAAAAATCGCGGGCCGCCAACAGCAGCAAGCGCTGCTCCTCGGTCCGCCGGCGCTGCACGGCGAACAGGCGCGAGTTTTCCAGCGCCAGCGCCGCCTGGCCCACAAAAGCCGCCAGCCGGGTGGCGTGCACTGGCTGGTAAAAGCCCGCGGCGGTCTTATCCAGCGAGAACAAAGCCACCACGCCGCCCGGCCCAGTAATAGGCGCCCCGGCCCACGAGCCGATGTGGACCGTCGAGGGCAGCCTCACCCACTCTGGATCAGCGCTGGTGTCGGAAACGATCTCGGGCTGGCCGCTGTGCAGCATGCGGGCCAGGTTGGGTGTCGCGGGCACGTCAAACACCAGCCGCACCGTTTGCGCCGGCGCTTCCGGCCCGAACTGCTCATAGCCGCGCAGGCGCGCCACGGTGGCCTGCGTCCCATCCACCAGCATGATGTTGGCGGCATCGTACGGCACGATGCGCGCCAGTTGTTCCAAGAGCCGGTCCAGCACCGTGTCGTAATCCAGGCTGGCGCTGAGGGCCAGGCTGGCCTGCCGCAGGGCTTCGGCCAGCTCGCGCTGCTCGCGCTCGGCCTCGTATAAGCGCGCGTTTTGAATGGCGATGGTCACCTGGCCGGCCAGCGTGGTCAGCAGCCTGACGTCGGACTCGTTCAGGGTATGTCCGGGTTCGGAGGCCACGTTGAGCGTGCCGAACACCTCGCGGTCGCTCAGCAGCGGCACGCAAATCTCGCTCTGGGTGGCACGCGGCGCGGGGCCAAATTCCGGATGCGCCTGCGCGTCGGCCAGGAACTGTGTCTGCCGGTCGCGAATGGCGCGGCCGGGAAGGCCGCTGTCGCTGGGCAGTTCGTGCTGGATGAGCTCGGCGGCATAACCAACTCGGGCCTTCAGCCGCAGTTGGTCGCCGCGCAGCTCATAAATGCTAGAGTAGGCGTAGCCGAATTGATCATGCAGCAGGCGCACCACGGTCTCGAAAATGTCGTCGAGCTTGAGCGACGAGACGATCGTCTGCGACACGGACTGGACAGCGGTCATCTCGCGCAGCCGCCCGCGCGCATCCGCGTACAGGCGCGCGTTTTGCAGGGCCGTGGCAATGTGGTTGGCCAGCGTCTCATACGCCACCACGTCGGCTGTGCTGAAAGCGCCCGGCTGGCTGGCTTCCAGGTACAGGATGCCCAAGCGCTCGGCTCCATAGCGCATGGGCAATGCCAGCGCCGACCCGGTGGAGCGGCCGTCCGGATCGAAATAGTACGGGTCGCGGCCGATGTCATTCGTTAGATAGGTGGCCCCGAGCTCCGCGGCGCGCCCAATCACCCCGGCGCCGAGCCGCTGGCGTAACCCGATCGCGACCGCCGTGCGGATGGTGTTGGCCAGGGCGGCCACTTGCAGCGCGTCGTGGTCTACCGGCAGCAGGATGGCCGCCTGAGCAAAACCCAGCCGGTTGATCATGGCCGCCACCACGCGCTGCAGCAGCAAACTTTCATCCAGCGTGCCGGTTACCTGCTGGCTGACTTCGGATAACAGGGTGAGCTGCGCGGCGCGGCGGCGCTCGGCTTCAAACAGGCGGGCGTTCTGCAGTGC
>JAYTFQ010000430.1:0-8377 GCA_043734225.1 Anaerolineales bacterium
GGTTTGTGCCGGGCGAAGGCCTCCAGGACGCTGAACGGCTGGTTCTCATAACAGATGGTCGGGGCCACCACCGCCAGCGCGCCGGCCAGCCAGCGTTGCAGCGCCTCACCTTGCAGAAAGCCGACATATTCAACATTGGCAGGCAGATGGCTCAGCCAGGCGCGCTGCGCGGCCTCATCGGCGGGGCCGGCCACCACCACGCGCACATTGGGCGCCATCCGGCTGGCCTCCAGCAGGGTCGCCATTCCTTTCGTCGCTTCGATTCGGCCCAGGAACAGCACATACCCTTCGGACGCGCTGGCTGGCCTGGCCAGGTCGGCGTCTGGTAGGAAATTTGGGGTGTGATACACATCGGCTGGATCAAAGCCGCGCGAGAGCAGCTTGTCGTACAAGAAGCGGCTGGGCGCCAGAAACACATCCACCCGGTCGCGCACACCGAGCCACTGGTGCACATACGCTTCCAGCGACGCCAGCCCGCTGGCCAGCAGCGAATCCTTTTTGCAGCGCTTCAGGATGGGCTGGTAATAGGCGTGTGTGCCGCAGGCCTCGCAAGTCTGGCCTGTCCGGTCAATCATGAACGAGGTGTTGGGGCACATCAGTTTGTAATCGTGGAGCGTCCAGACCACCGGCAGACCCTGGGCCTGAGCTTCAAATATCACTGAAGGTGTCAGGTGCCCATGCAAGCTTTGCAAATGCACCAAATCGGGCCGGGTGCGCTCCAGCAGCCGCCCGAACTTCTCGCGCGCCTCGCGCGAGTAGATGACGCGCGAGGCTACCCGCACACCCCCGGCCAGGCTTTTGTGGCGGTTCTCGGCTCGAAAATCAATGTTGCTGACAAACAGGTCTTCGTTCGGGTCTGGCACATTTCGCTGGTCCTGCATGGCGAAGAATGACACCGTGTGACCGTGCTGCCGCAGCAGCCCGGCCAGGTTGAACGTGTACGTCGCATCGCCCCCGCCGAGAAAATGGCGGGTGTTGACCAGCATGATCTTCATACTTAAGCCTTAGTCAGTTGCCGCCACCCGGCCCGCCGGCGGGCATAGATGGCGGCCGCGAAAACCCAGAAGACCAGCGAGGTCGCGTCCAGGCGCCAGATGTCGTAATAAATCAAGCCCAGCAGAGCGTAGTGGATCCAGATGCCGACGAAGGCCAGGGTGATCAACGACCAGCGCTGCCGCTGCCGCGCATCAGGCTCAGCCGCCTGGTACTCGCGCCAAAAGCGCAGGGCAGTCACCAGAACTGCGACCAGCATCAGCCAGTAAACGGCGAAGCCCACCACCCCAAGCTCAACCAGGCCGATCGTCAACTCACCCTGCGCGAAATTGGCCACCCAGTAATCGCTATGGCGGTGGAGCTCAAGCTGATACATTTCGCCCTCGCTGCCCAGGCTGCCAGGGCTGTAGCTGCGCGGGCCAAAGCCCAGCCATTCGCGATTCTGGTCGATCATTATAGCCAAGGCATCCTGGACACCAATGGTTCGCAACTGCACAAAGTGCGGCAGCCCAAACGCCACTCTGTAGTCGGTCAAATCCGGGCCGAGGGCCATGGCCATGCTGACAAGGCCGGCTAGCCCCGCCAGGGCCAGCCGCGGCAGCCGCCGGCGGCCGATCAGCCGCCGGCGCACGGCCCACATAGTCAGCGGCAAGAGCGGCACCAGGATCAGCAGCGACCGAATGCTGGCGATCCAGCCGGCCACGCCCAGCAGCACCAGGAACAGCAGGTGGTACCAGCGCCAGCGGGTGACCAGGGCCTGGGCGCACACCACGCAGGTGGCGTACACCATTAGCAGGCCGGCGTTGGAGGTGCCGAACTGCACACCCGTGGTAAAGAAGGTCATATCACCGTGTCTGCCAAGGAACAGCCGGTTGAAGATGGCCTCGGCGATCAGCGTCACCGCCACCAGCACCAGGGCCCTTATGAAATCCCAATAGGGCCGTTCGCTCCAGTCCAGGTTGTAGAGTGTTATGAACAACAGTCCATAGCGCAGATAGACGGCCAGCGAAGCCACGATGGCGGTGGCGCCGGTATGGTTGATTATCCCCGAGACAACCGTCAGCAGCGCCAGCGCCGCGAACCAATACTCCAACCCGGTCCGCCGCCAGCGGCGGCCGCTCAGCAAAACGCGCGCCAGCACCAGCAGGGCAAATACCGGAATGACCACGTACGACAGCCAGCGCACCACCGGGTAGGCGCCCAGCACATCCCGTGGGTCGGCCCGGCCGGCCACCAGCCAGATGTTAACCAGCAGACCAATCAAGATCAGGCTGGGCGCCTGCCACAACACCAGCAGGCCGCTGAGCGCCAGACCGCCCAGCAGCAGGCCCAGCGCCACCGGCGTGCTGGCGCCGGCATAAGCCGCCGCCAGGCCCAGGCTCAGCGCGCCGGCCAGGGCCGCGCCCCATTGCCGCCAGGGACGAGAAGGATAGAACCAGGGTTGCGCGGGTGTCATTTAAGTTGGCCAGGTGTCGGCAGCGCCGTCAGCGCCGCGCTGGCCGCGGCGTTCTTGGGATTTAGTTTGAGCACAGCCTGATAGGCGCCGATGGCCAGCGCGCTCTGGCCACCCGAACGGTAGGCCTGGGCCAGCGCGAGCCAATAGCTGATCTGGTCGGTTTTGCTCAAAAGGGTATCGGATTGGCGGTTCCACGGCTCAATCAGATCGACGGCGTTCTTAAGCTCATCGATTGCGGCCGGCCACTGTGCCCGCCGCGCCTTCACACTGCCCAGCGCAAAATGGGTCCGTGGGTTGGCAGGACTTAATTGTATGGATTTGCGCGCGTATGCTTCAGCTGCGTCCAGATTGCCTAAAGACAGTTCGATGCTGGCCAGGTACAGGTTGGTGTAAAACTCGTTTGGCCGTATGGCCAGCACGCGCTCGAACTGGGCCGCGGCGGCCGCTGGATCGCCCTGCCGCCAATATGCCAGGCCTAATGCATACCGGATCTGAAAATCGGCGGGTGACAGACTCACCGCCGTTCGCAGCGCTTCAATCTGGGCCGGGCCCTGCCCGGCCGCGCCATAGGCCAGGCCCAATTGCCAGTAGGCGCCCGCGGATTGCGGGTCGACCTGTGTCGCCAGACGGTCCCAGTTGATGGCCGCTATCCAGTCGCCCGTCTTGCCGCTGGTGGCGCCGCGCCCCATCAGCAGCGGCAGCGCCTGGGCCGCCTGCCATTCGTGCACGGCCTGGCTGGTTTCTCCCATCGCATAGTAGGCGTCGCCCAGTAAGGCATGCGTGCCGGAAAATTGCGGGTAAGCGGCCAGCGCGGCCTGCAAGGCGCTCACCGCCTCTGGATCGTGGCCCAGGCTGAGCTCGGTCAGCCCCAGTCCGTAGGCAGCCACAAAACGCGCGCTGTCCGCGCCTGCCAGGGGGGGCCAATCTTCTGCCCGGCCCTTGGCCTGAAAGGACGTGAGGCCTCTGGCGCGGTTCAGCAGCGCATCCAGCCGCAGATAGGCGTAATTGCTGGACCAGGCCGCCTGGAGTGAGCCGGCGTTAAACGCCAGCGCCAGCCCAATGGCGACGCCGGCCAGCCCCAGGCCCCAGGGCCTGGTTCTTTGAGCCGGTTGTTTCGTCGTCATGCCGCCAGGGCCTGATACTGCCTCAGATATTGCTGGTACATGGTGTCAAACTGAAACGTGTCGGGCAATTTCGATTCCGAACGCGCCAGCGGCGCCAGGGCCGCGCGCCGAGTCATGGCCTCGGCCAAGGCGGGCGCGTCCTCGCCTGGCACCAGATCCACCGCTGGGCTGTAGTTCTGGATTTCGGCGACACCGCCCACGCGCGTGGCGGTGACAGTCAAACCGTTCGCCAGGGCCTCCAGGATGGCCAGCCCAAGTGTCTCATAGCGCGAAGGGTGAGCGTAAAAGTCGAAGACCGATAGCCAGGCGGCCACCTGGTCCGTTGCGCCCGGCCAAATCACGTAAGGCTCACAGCCCAGCGCGCGCGCCAACTGCCGCAGCGCATCCGCTTCCGGCCCGCTGCCCACCACGATCAGAACCAGCCGCGGGTCTGTCTGGCGCGCCTGGGCAAAGGCCCGCAGCAGGATGTCCTGTCCTTTCACCGGCATCAGCCGGCCCACCGTCCCCCACACCACGGCGGCCGGCGGCAGTTGCAGCGTCTGCCGGCGCTGGTCACGCGCCTGCGGGTCAAAGCGAAACGTCTCGGACAGCACGCCATTGTAAATGATGGCGACCTTGTTTGCCGGCAGACCATAGAAGCGGGCCGCGTGCCGGGCCGCGCTGCCCGAGACCGCCGTGAAGCGCGCCACGAACGGCCGGGCCAGCCGGTCATTCAGCAAGGAGCGCAGCACCAGCGACAGCGGCTTTTGAAAGGCGGTATGCTCGGTGGTGATGAATTTGGGCCGCGGGCCCGCCGCGCGCGCGCACGCCCACACCTGGCTGAGGACTGAAAAGTTCAGGTGGGAGTGAATGATATCCGGACGCCATGCGCTCAGGCAGGCGGCTAGCTCGCGCCGCCGCTGTTGGCCGCTCACCGCCTGGCGCGGGCCGAACACCGGCACCTGGGCCTCAGTCAACGGGCGTAATAAGTCACCCGCCTTCTGGCTGTAGCAATAGACCGCCGGCTGCTGGCCGCGCTGCTGCTGGGCCAGGGCCAGCTCGGTCACCAGCCGCTCCAGCCCGCCAATGTTGAGGGTGCCCACCACATGAAGAATTCGCATTGCGCCTGGCCCGGCCGGCGGCCCCAACATCACGCTCAACTATACCCGCCCCCAGCCAGCGGGCACGATGCCCGATGCGCCATCTTGGGCTGACGCCAGCCAGCGGCTGGGCGCAAAAACTTGCTTGTCCGGCCGGTTGGATAGCCAGGCCGCCCACCAACTGAACGAGCTGTTGGCAATAATGAAATATCGGCAGCGGCTCATGATGAGCATATCCTCGTAGTCACGCTCTGGCCCGTTATGATCGACCAGGACCCGCGGCCCGCCCAGATCTAAATTCTCCGCCGCCCACTGGAGATCGTCCGAGAACACGTAAAACACCGCCCGCGGCTGTTGGCGCAGAATTTGCCGGGCGCAGGTTTGATAATACTCCGGCGAACACAACCCATGCCGCTTCAGGATGCCTGGATTATGTGCATAATCGCCGCGGCGCACGTGGACGCCGACCGCCTCCGTGGCCTCGATCTCGCGCGTCAGCGCGGCGCTGGGCGCGGATAGCGGCGCCTTAAGCACAAATTCAGCGCGCAGCGCATCGGCAATGGGCGCAAAATACCCCTCATTTTGCCAATAGCCCAGCAGATAGCATTCAGCTGGTAAATCGAGCATACGCGGATCGAAGTGGTAAGGATGCCGCTCAGTGACCACACTTCGGCGGTAATAGGGGACTAGCCTCTTGCGTTGGCGCCACACCCGGGCCAGCAGACCTGGCTGCGGCTGGCCCTGGGCGCGCAAAATCTCTTCGGGCGTGGCCAGGCGCTCGTGAATGTTGTACAGCCCCAGGCGGTAAACGCGCCGGGCCCGCGTTTGATATTCGGTGATATCCAGCGCGAAATCGACGCCTTTGTGCTGCGCCAGCCGCCGCACGGCGGCGTACTGGAATAATTGATTGCCGAGTCCGCCTGCCAGTCGCGTGATAATCATGACACTCGGGGCCTAATTTTTGGCAGGGGCCGGACTCCAACTTCGTAACTTCCAGTTTTCCCACACGAACGGATATTGATAAGTTAGCTCATGCGTTTGCGACAAACTGTTTTGAATCGCCCGCATGCGTTGTTCCGCTTCGGGAACGAAATCATGGAACTGAACTTGAAGATTCACAATGCGTTCGATCCAGCCGGTAGCCAGCAAATGATCGAGCAGCTCATATTCGCCGCCTTCGATATTCACCTTCATCAGGTCGATGCGTGCCATGCCGGCCGCTTGAAAAAAATCGGCCGCACGCTCCATTCGGACAGGCTGTCGGTTGGACGCCTCGCCGAACAATGTTGAGCGATTGGCATTTTCGCTCATATATGCCTGGCGCGTTTCACTGGCCAGGCCCAGCGCGTGCGCGTGAATGAGGGAATTTCTGGCAAAGCGCTGCTCGATTTTGCGCGCAAACTCCGGCATCGGCTCAAAAATGTGGATCGTACAGCCATACATGGCGAATATATCGCTTGACCATTGGCCTTCATAACCTCCCAGGTCGATGACCAATGAGTTGGCGTCTAAAGCGTAGTCGCGGCGCAGACTCACGTCACCTTGGTCACGAAACCAGGGCTCCACCCGCTTTGCCTCCGCGGAGGTGTAAATAGTTCTTGACCAATTATCTAGCTGATATGCCATGCGTTTGAGCTGGTGGGCCAGGAACGCGCGCAGACGGATCACACCGTTCGATGCTGCCATGGCCTCGTCTCAACTCGCGGCGGTCCACGTCAGCACTGGCCCCAGCACACCCGGCCGCTTGGCTACGTAGTATGGCGAATCGCTCAGACCACCCTGAATCACCAGCGTCATCTGCGGCGCACTAACGCCGGGCTCCATCAGCCAGGAGCGCCGGTGCACCAAGCCAATCAACTCCAGCCGATACGTGCCCTCGTTCAGCAGGCGCACCGGGATCTGGCACCGCAGCACACAGCGCCCGACGCTCAACTTGGGCCAATCCTGCTCATCGCTGTCCGTCTGAAACGACGAATACAGCAGGGTGCCGTCTTCCGCGTAAATCGCGTAGCCCAGCGACAGGCTCGGCTCGGGCTGGATGATATCGCCTTCGATCTGCACATAGAACTCATCATCATTGCTCACCGGCATCGGGTGGCTATCCCCGCGCGCATCGGCGATGAAAAACCGGCTGGGCGTAAAGGCCGGGTGGCTGAATTGAGAGTCACGGTTGTGCCATTCGGCCACCAGGCTGGCAGTCTGCTCGCCAAACAAATACTGCTTCAGCACCGAGCGCACATCCTGGTCGTGCCGCACAACGCGCCCATGCTCCAGCAGCAGCGCCGATTGGCACAGCTCTTCCACGGCATTGATGTTGTGGCTGACAAACAATACCGTGCGGCCGCTCTTGGCCACTTCCTGCATCTTGCCCAGGCACTTGCGCTGGAAGGCGATGTCGCCCACGGCCAGCACCTCATCCACCAGCAGGATCTCCGGTTCCAGGTGCGCCGCCACCGCGAAGGCCAGGCGCATATACATGCCGCTGGAGAAGTGCTTGACTGGCGTTTCAAGGAACTGTTCGACTTCGGAAAAGGCGACGATTTCATCGAAGCGGCGTTGAATTTCGTGCCGGCGCATACCCAACACCGCGCCGTTCAGATAAATATTTTCACGGCCGGTCAACTCGGCGTGGAAGCCGGTGCCCACCTCCAGCAGCGAGCCCACCCGGCCGTAGACTTCCGCTCGCCCGGCGGTCGGGTCGGTAATGCGCGACAGGATCTTGAGCAGGGTGCTTTTGCCGGCGCCGTTGCGCCCCACAATGCCCAGGGCCTCGCCCTCGCGCACTTCAAAGGAAACATCTTGCAGCGCCCAAAATTCCTCCCGGCGGGCCGCCTGGCCCCGGGCGGCGGACCACAAGCGCTGCGGCAGCCGCAGCAGGTCTTCCTGCAGGGTGCGATAGTTCCTAAGAACCGCTGGCGCGATACGGTATCTCTTGCTCAGTCCTTCCACGCGTATGGCCACGTCGCTCATAGCACATCCGCGAAACTGCGCTCGATGCGCCGGAAGACGTAGGCGCCGCTGACCAGCGTCAGCAGGCCGATGACGGCCGAGATCAGCACCATCGGCGGCGTCAGCGTGCTGGTGCCCAGCAGCGCCCAGCGGAAGCCTTCGATAAAGCCAACCGCCGGGTTAAGGCTGAACAGGAACTGCCAGCGCTGGGAGATGATACTGGTGGCATACACCACCGGGCTGGCATACATCCACACCTGGATCAAGAACGGCAGCGCGTACATGAAGTCACGGTACTGCACGTTCAGCGCCGACAGCCACAGGCTCACCCCGACCGCCACCACGGTGGTCAGCAGCAAGAAAAAGGGCAGAGTCAGCAGGCGCCAGGTGAAGGGCACGTGGTACAGCAGCATGAGCACCAGCAGGACGGCCAGCGTGACCGCGAAATCGATCAGGACGGCGCCGGTGCTGGCCAGCGGGATGACCAGTCGCGGAAAATACACCTTGGAGATCAGGCGCGAATCCGTGATCAGGCTGTTGCCCGCCCGCTGCAACGCGCCCGCGAAATAGTTCCAGGACAACAGGCCGGCGAACACAAACAGCAGATACGGGTTGCCGTCGCTGGGCAGGTTGCCGAAGTGGCCAAAGATCACCGCGAAGATCAGCGCGGCCACCAGCGGCTGCAGCACCACCCAGGTCAGGCCCAGCGCCGTCTGCTTGTAACGCAATTTCACGTCGCGCATGGCCAGCAGCCACAGCAGGTCGCGATATTTCCA
>JAYTFQ010000431.1:0-11738 GCA_043734225.1 Anaerolineales bacterium
CGACCTGTTCACCTTCACGCCCGAGCGGCTGACGCCGGCGGCCTACCTGGCGGCCGGCGCGGCCAGCCTCCTGAGCGGCAAGTGGGCGGCGCTGCTGACCAACGCGCAGACGGTCATCGCGGTGCAGTGCGGGATTGTGGCGTTCCCTTTTGTTCTGGTAGGTGCCTGGCGTTTGCGGCGGCATCCACTTATCCAACTGGCGATGTTGTATGGTCTGGCGCTGCTGGCCGCCATGACCCTGGTGTTCACGTTTCCAGGCGCGCGCGGCGGGTACTTTCATTCGGGGGCGGCGCTGCTGCCCTTCTTGATGCCGGCCGCCGCGCTGGGGCTGGAGGCGGCGGTGGAGGCGGTCGCGCGCCGTTTGCCGCATTGGCAGCCGGAGAAGTCCAAGCCGATCTTTGGCGCGCTGCTGGTGGCCTTCGCCGTGCTTTTGACAGCGGCTGTTTTTTGGCAGCGCGTGATCGGCGCTCAGCCGACCACCTGGTCCGCGAGCGAGCGCGTCTATGGCGAAGCCGGCGCCTGGCTGGCGACGCAAGGCGACACGGGCGTGATCACGGCGGCCAATGACCCTCCTGGCTGGAACTATTGGACCGGGCGGCCGGCGATCGTCATCCCGAACGGGGACGCGGCCACGCTGCGGCAAGCGATGCAGACCTACGGCGCGCGCTTTGTGCTGCTGGATGAGAACCGGCCGGGGGCGCTGAGCGCGCTGTATGCCAATCCAAACAGCGTGGACGTGTTCATTCCGCGGGCGACCTTCTCCGGCAGCGCCGGCCAGCCGGCTTACTTGCTGGAACTGGTGCCGGAACCGTGAGAAACATTCTCCGTCGTCTGAGCGCTTACCCAGCGCTGATTTTCTTGTTGGCGGCGGCTGTTTCGGTGCTGGTCTATCTCGCTTTCAGCGCGGCCGGCGGGGTGGTGGGCTTTCCGCTGGATGATGCCTGGATCCACCAGACCTATGCCCGCAACCTGGGCCTGCGTGGAGAGTTCGCCTTCATTCCCGGGCAGCCCTCGGCCGGGTCCACCTCGCTGCTGTGGACGGCGCTACTGGCCATCGGTTACGTGCTGCGCCTGGAGCCGCACGTGTGGGCCTACACGCTGGGCGTGCTGCTATTGGGCCTGAATGCCTGGCTGGTCTACCGGCTGGTGCGGCGCTGGTGGCCGGCCTCGTCCGCCGCCGCGCTGGCGGCCGGACTGCTGGTCACGCTGGAATGGCATCTGGTGTGGTCGGCCGGCTCGGGCATGGAGACGCTGTTGTATGCCGCCGGCGCGCTGGCGATTTTTGTTTTGGATTGGCCGGCGCAGGCCGGTCTGGCGGGGCTGGTGGCCGGCCTGGCCGTACTCACCCGGCCGGACGGTTTGAGCCTGCTGCCCTTTCTGGCCGTGCGGGCCTGGTTGCCGGGCCCGCCCGATTGGCGCGCGGCCGTGCGGGCCAGTCTGGGTTTCGGGCTGCTGTTTGGGCCCTATCTGTTGTTCAACGTCTCGCTGAGCGGCACGCCCTGGCCCAATACGTTTTACGCCAAGCAGGCCGAGTATGCCGTTCTGCGCGAACAGCCGCTGTTGTCCCGGTTGGCGGAGATAGGGAGCTTGCCCTTCATCGGCGTCTTAGCGCTGCTGATGCCGGCGATCCTGATCGGCGGGTGGCAGGCGCTGCGCCAGCGGCAGTGGGAAAAGCTTCTGGCGTTGGGTTGGGTCGTGGGGGTAATCGGCACGTATGCGCTGCGGCTGCCGGTCACCTATCAGCACGGACGCTATCTGATGCCGGTGATCCCGCTGCTGGTGGCGCTGGGTGCCGGCGGCCTGGCGCAGATCATCCGGCCGCGCTCGGGCCAACTGCTGGCGCGCGTGTTCAGCCGGGCCTGGCTGGCGGCGGCGGTGCTGCTGGCGCTGGTGTTCTGGCTGCGCGGGGCGCTGGCCTATGGGACCGATGTGCAAATCATCGAAACCGAAATGGTGGCCACAGCGCGCTGGGTGGCGGGCAACACGCCGCCCGATGCCCTGATTGCCGCGCATGACATTGGCGCGCTGGGCTACTTCGGCGGACGGCGGGTGCTGGATATGGCCGGGCTGGTTTCGCCGGAAGTGATTCCATTCATTCGTGACGAAGCGCAATTGAGCGCCTGGCTGGATCGCTCCGGCGCGAACGACCTGGAGACGTTTCCGAGCTGGTATCCGGCGCTGACCGCCGCGCGGCAAGTACAGCGCGTGTTTGTAACGGGTGGAACCGTCAGCCCGGCTGCCGGTGGAGAAAATATGGCGGTCTACATTTGGCAACCGCGGCAATAGTACCCAATTGCCATAACAGGAGTACTATGGGTACTAGTACTCGCCGCCCACTGGGGTTAGACGCCCGTTTGCATATGGTTAGACCCTCTGCTATACTCGCGCCTTGCTTGGTACACAGCCGGCCATTTAATGGGGTTTGGAAGAGGTAATGGATAGGATTCGCATTCTGGTCGTGGACGACCACCCGCTCTTTCGGCAAGGATTGCGCGATGTGCTGCAGAGCGAGGATGATATTGAAGTGGTTGGGGAAGCGGCCAATGGCCAGGAAGCCATTGATTTGACGCACGCCTTAACCCCAGACGCGCTCATACTCGATATTAACCTGCCGGGCACCAACGGCCTGCAGGTGACGCGCCAACTGCGCGCCGAGCACTGCACCTCGGCCGTGGTGATGCTGACCGCCTATGACGATGCCGAGCAAGTGCTACACGCCTTCCGCGCCGGCGGATCGGCTTATTGTCCCAAGGACATCACCCCGCACAAGCTGGTTCAAATCTTGCGCCAGGTGGTGCAAGGTCATTATGTGGTGGGGGATCACATTTTCGATCAGGAAGGCTTGCAGGCCTGGCTTGAAACCAGCGTGGAAAAAGCCGGCCGAAACCTCGTGGACGACAGCCGCGAAACCTTTTCGCCCTTGTCGCCGCGCGAGATGGAAATTTTGCAGCATGTGACCCGCGGCTTGAGCAACAAAGAAATTGCCGCCGCGCTTGGCATCAGTCACCAGACCGTGAAAAACCACATGACGGCCATTCTGCACAAATTGGGCGTGGAAGACCGGACGCAAGCAGCGGTTTACGCGCTCAGGCGCGGGTGGGTGCGGTTGACGGACTGACGAGGACCCACCACTTATGGCTGAAGCCGCCCAACCCACGATCGCCAAACTGAGCGCCGACATTAAGGAGGCGCACGAGCGCGTCCAGCAAGAGCAGCGCGAGCTCAATCGCATGATCGACCAGAGCCGGGGCGAGGTCGAGAAGCTGGCCCTGCGCAACGCCGCCATTGCCGCGCATCTGCGCCAGTTACAGGGAAACTTCGAAAATATGCCGCGCGCGGACATTCGCACGGCCTATGAGGCGGCGCAGGATGCCCAGCAGCGGCTGTTCACCATGCGCGGGCAGTTGGAAAAGCTGCAGGGCGAGCAAAGCAATTTGGAGCGTTTGGCAAGCCACTTGCAACGGATGCTGACGGGGTTGCAGGTGCTCGACGTGTCCCAGCCGGAGGGCGACGGCATGTCGGTGATTGTGCGCGTGATCGAGGCCCAGGAATCAGAACGTCAGCGGCTGTCGCGCCAGATTCACGATGGGCCGGCGCAGGCGCTGTCGAACTTTATCCTGCAGACTGAGATCGCGATGCGCCTGTTTGATATTGACACCGAGCGCGCGCGGGCCGAGCTGCAAAGCCTGAAGGCCTCGGCCACCTCCACCTTTCAGAAGGTGCGCGATTTCATCTTTGATTTGCGCCCGATGATGCTGGATGACCTGGGGTTGGTGCCCACGGTCCGGCGCTATGTGGACGGCTTCAAGGAGAAGACCGGCATCCAGTCCACGCTAACCGTCACCGGCGCGGACTATCGCATGGATTCGGCGCGCGAGGTGGTGATTTTTCGCGGCATTCAGGAGTTGCTGAGCAATGTGCGCCAGCACGCCCAGGCCGCCCAGGTGCGCCTGACGCTCGATTTTGACGGGCATCGCGTGCGGGTGGTGGCCGAGGACAACGGCAAGGGCTTTGACCCGCCAACCGCCATCGCGGCCAAACAGCCGCCGGGTGGATTGGCGACCTTGCAGGAACGCATGGACTTGCTGAGCGGCACGCTGCATATTGACAGCCAGCCGGGGCAGGGCGCGCGGGTGGTGATGGAGATTCCGGCCGCGCCGGCCGCCAGCTAGCACACACCATTGGCATTACACCGACCGCCGTCGGGAATGGAAGGCGCCGTGGCGGGGATTTCGGACTTGTTTCTGCCTTCGTATTTGACTTTGCAGATGTCGGCAGTATCATACGCCGGCCCCGCCAAGGGCTAACCCTTAGGAGGCTCGCATGCGACGAGGACGCTTTTTCATACTGATTGCGCTGCTGCTCGTACTGACCCTGGCCGGCGTCTTTGTGGCCGTGGCCTTGAGCGGCGGCCTGCCCGCCTTGCTGGGTGGCACCCGCGGCGGCGCTGGCACCCCGGCGGTGTCCAACGGTGAGACGCCGATACCAGTCACCGCGACGCCGGAGCCGGTGCTGAACATCCTGGCCGCCGGCCAGAACTTGCAGCGGGGCGCCGTCATCCCGACCGAGGCGCTGATCGCCATCCCCTGGCCGACCAGCATTGTGCCGCCATCGGCGATCACGAACGCGGCCAGCATTGTCGGTACACGCGCCCGGTATACGATTGCGCGCGGCGAGCCGATCTTCTCGACCATGATCGTGCAGAGCCTGCTGCAATTGTCGCCGACTGGCTCGGATGCGGCGGCGCAAATACCGCCCGGCTTTGTGGGCATTTCCATCCCCTATAGCCGCACCAACGGCGTGGCGCTGGGCATCAAGGATGGCGATCACGTCAACGTCATCGTCTCCTGGGCCATCGTGGATATTGACCAGCAGTTCCAGACCATCCTGCCCAACAAAACGACGGTCCTCAATCCGCCTAACCCGGATGGCGCCCTGGCGCTGGCGCCCAGCGTGGTGGCCGTGGTCAACGAGGGCGGCGCCGCCGGCAGCCCGACTGGCCGCGGTGAAGTGGGCGTCAACACGAATGCGACCTTCTACGTGATCCCCTCCGAAGCCCAGCGGCCTCGGCTGGTGACTCAGGGCATCATCCAGGACGCGCTGGTGCTGAAGATTGGCAACTTTGGCCAGGATAAGCCGACGGTCATCGAGCCGACGCCCACCGCCGTGCCGAATGCCACTGCTTCGGCCCCGCCGCCGCCGACTTCCACGCCGCTGCCGCCAGACATCATTACCCTGGTGGTTTCGCCGCAGGATTCTTTGGTGCTAAACTATGTGAACCGCATCGTCGAGCGATATCCAGGCGCGGTGGTGGTGACCCTGGCCTTGCGCTCGGCCGGCGATACGTCGAAGGTGGACACGGAAAGCGTGACCCTGCAGTACATGTTTGAGAAATTCAACATCGCGCTGCCGGCCAAGCTGAACTACGGGGTTGGCCCCTAAGGCTCGCGGGGGAATAGACTAGACGGCTAATGGCAAATAACGCTGGTGCGAACATTCGGGTACTGATCGTCGATGATTTCGCGGAGACGCGCGAAAACATTCGTAAGCTGTTGCAATTTGAGCCTGACATCGATGTCGTCGGCATGGCCCGGAGCGGGCGCGAGGGTATCCAACTCGCCAAGGAGACCAAACCCAACGTCGTCCTGATGGACATCAATATGCCGGACATGGACGGCATTCAGGCGACAGAGATTATTTCCAAGGAAGTCCCGATCGCCCAGATTGTCATCGTGTCGGTGCAGAGCGACACGGACTATCTGCGCCGGGCCATGCTGGCTGGCGCGCGCGACTTCCTCTCCAAGCCCCCGCCGGCGGATGAGCTGATCAACACCATCCGCCGGCTGGGCAATATGAGCCGCCAGCGCGAGCTGCAAATCGCTTCTCAGCCGGCTCTCGGCGGACCGGGCGGCTCGGGCACCAAAGGCCTGGCCGGCAAGGTCATCACCGTTTACAGCCCCAAGGGGGGCGCCGGCTGCACCATGCTGTCGGTCAACCTAGCCCTGGCGCTGCACACCAACGACAACAAAGTCGTCATCGTCGATGCCAATCTGCAGTTCGGCGATGTGGGCGTTTTCCTAAACCTGCAAGGCAAATACAGCCTGGTCAGCCTGTCGGAACGCGCCGACGAAATCGAAGAAGAGTTTATCCAAAGCGTGGTGGTCACGCATGCCTCCGGGGTGAAAGTGTTGCTGGGCCCGCCCACGCCCGAAGATGCCGAGTTGGTGGGAGCCGCGCAGCTCAAGAAAGTCATCGAGGCGCTGCGAGAACACTTTAATTATGTTATTGTGGACACCTCGGCGGTGCTGCGGGATGTGGAGTTGACCGTGTTCGACTCCTCGGATCGCGTGCTGCTTCTCGCAACGCCGGACATTCCCTCGCTGGCCAACATCAAGAAGTTCTTCGATCTGGTTGAAAAGCTGGAGTATCCGTCCGACCGGGTGGTTTTGATACTCAACCGGGTGGACCGGCGGGGCGGCATTACGGCCGCCAATGTCGAAGAGACGCTGAAACACGCCGTGGCTGGGCAGATTCTCTTGGACGATAAAACCGTATTGGCTTCTATCAACTCGGGCGTGCCGTTCATCACCGGGCCGCGCAGCATTGCGCCGGTGCAAGGCATTCTCGACATTGCGCAGCGCCTGCGGAACGATTTTGCCCCCAAGGAGGCGGCGCCGGTTGGCGACGGCAAGGGCAAACCAGCAGGCAAGGTCCAGCCAACCAAAGCGCCGAACTTGTTTCAACGCCGGTAGCAGGTTATAATATGGTTGGAATGGGGGTTGCACCAGCAACTTCAATAAGGGTGGTATATGTCACTTCTCAAGCGAATTGAACAAGGGCAGGCGCCGGCCCAGCAGCCGACGGTGACACCCGGCGGGCCAAATGGGGGCAACACGCAGCAAGACCAGGCCTCTAAACTGGCCGAGCTGCGCATGCGCCGGGCGGCGCCGCCCATGCCGGGCGGCGCCACCGCGGGCGCCGGCGGCGGCGGGGTGGTCGACCTCAAGGCCCGCGTTCAAAACAAACTGCTCAGCCAGATCGATCCGAACATGGATATGTCGCGCACCGCGGATATCCGGCGGACGATCGAAGATTTATACGAGACGATCCTGGCCGAAGAGGGCATCGTCCTGTCACGCGCCGAGCGCAAGCGCCTGTTTGACCAAATCGTGTCGGAAATCTTGGGGCTGGGGCCGCTGGAGCCCTTGCTGGACGATGAGACCATCACCGAAATCATGGTCAACGGCCCCAAGAACATTTACATCGAGCGCAAGGGCAAGCTGGAGCGCGTGCCGTTCTCGTTTGAAAGCAACGAGCACGTGATGCGCATTATCGACCGCATCATGGCGCCGCTTGGCCGGCGCATCGACGAGTCGCACCCATACGAAGACGCGCGTTTGCCGGACGGCTCGCGCGTGAACGCCGTTGTGCCGCCCATCTCGCTGGTCGGCCCGTGCCTGACCATCCGCAAGTTCTTCAAGACGCCCATTACGGTCGAGAAGCTGATCGAATTTGACGCCATCACGCCCGAGGCCATCGAGTTCATGAAGGCGGCCGTGATTGCCCGGCTGAACATCGTCATTTCCGGCGGCACTGGCTCAGGCAAGACAACCTTTCTGAACATCCTGTCGGGCTTCATTCCGTCCGACGAGCGCATCCTCACGATTGAGAACGCGGCTGAGCTGCAATTGCGGCAGGAACACGTGGTGACTCTGGAATCGCGCCCGGCCAACATCGAAGGCCGCGGCGAGATCACCATCCAAAATCTGGTGGTCAACTCGCTGCGCATGCGCCCCGATCGGATTGTGGTCGGGGAAATCCGCGATGAAGCCGCGCTGGACATGCTCCAGGCCATGAACACCGGTCACGACGGCTCCATGACCACCGCTCACTCCAACAGCGCCCGTGACACCCTGTCGCGCATGGAAACCATGACGCTGATGGCGGGCATGGACCTGCCCATCCGCGCCATCCGCGAGCAAATTTCGTCGGCAATTAATATCATCTGCCATCTGGAGCGCTTGCGCGACGGTTCGCGAAAGGTGGTGCAGATCGCCGAAGTGCAGGGCATGGAAGGTGATATCATAACCATGACCGACCTGTTCATCTATGAGCAGAGCGGCTACGAAAAGAACCGGATCATCGGCCGTCTGCGCCCCACCGGTCTGCGGCCGAAGTGCATCGACCGCATCGAAGACGCTGGCATTCACCTCCCGCCAGCGGTTTTCGGCATCGGCGAGCGCGCCCGCTACTGAGCCGGGGCCCAACGTGCGCACTGCGCTGGCTGTGGCGGCAGGAGGTATGGCATGAGCCCGATTTCGCTGGCGGTCATCATCGGCATAGTCCTGCTGAACCTGGTGGTGATTACCGCCTACATCTTGCTTGATCGCCGCCGGACGGTGGTGGAAGAGCGCCTCGGCCAAATCACGCAGTCTGGGCAGATCATCGCCACCACGGCGCCCGACAGCAAGGAACGGCGGGCCAGCCCGGTTTCCCAGCTGCTGAACCGGGCCCTGGTCGGGCGCGGGTTTGGCGAGCGGATCCAGACTGATCTGTCCCGCGCCGACCTCAAGCTGAATGTGGCCGAATACCTGGCCCTGCACGTCATCCTTGGCTTTGGCTTTGCGGTGGTGGGCTGGTTTTTGGGCGGCATTTTCCTGGCGGTGGTGTTTGGGATCGCCGCCTTCTTCGTGCCGCGCATGTATGTCGGCTATCTGCAAAAAAAGCGGCTGCGCGATTTTGACAATCAGTTGGGCGACATGCTCAACCTGACGGTCAACGGCCTGCGCGCCGGTTACAGCTCCATGCAAGCCCAGGAATCGGTGGCGCGCGAGCTGCCGCCGCCTATCTCGGTGGAATTCCATCGCGTGGTACAGGAAATTCAGCTGGGCCTGCCGCAGGAAGGCGCCCTGGCCAACCTGACCCGGCGCGTGCCCAGCGCCGACCTGGATTTCGTGGTCACCGCCATCAACGTCCAGCGCGAAGTCGGCGGCAACCTGGCCGAAATCCTAGACAACATCAGTTACACCATTCGCGAACGCGTGCGCATCAAGGGCGAAATCGCCACCCTGACCGCGCAAGGACAGATTACCGCCTGGGTGATCTCGCTGCTGCCCATCGGTCTGGCCCTGCTGCTGTTCGTACTGAACAAGCAATACATGCTGAACTTCTTTGGCCCGCCGATCATCTTTGGTTTGCCGCTATGTGGCCTGGCCATGCTGCTCACGGCGCTGCTCATGATCGTGGTCGGTTTCGCCATCACCCAGAAGATCGTGGATATCGAGATTTGAGCGGAGGCTAACCATGCCTTTACTGTTGATTGCCGGTGTCGTCGTCGTCATTTTGGCCATTGTGCTGGTCATTGTGGGCCTGCGCTCGCCGCAGGATGCCGATCCGCTGCAAACACGCCTGGCGGAATTTTCAACGCGCGAGAAGCCCCTGACGCTGGAAGAAATCGAGCTGGCCCAGCCCTTCTCGCAGCGCGTGCTGCTGCCCAACCTGCGGCGCCTGGGCCAGTTTGCCTCGCGCTTCACCCCGCAGTCATCGCTTGAATCCGTCCAGCACCAACTGGACCTTGCCGGCAACCCGCGCGGCTTCGACCCGACCACATTCTGGGCCTGGCGCATTGTGGCCACCGTGGGCCTGGGCGGTTTTATATTGCTGGTCACGTTCCTGGCCCCGGCCGATTCAATCCTGTCCATTCGCACCGGCACGATCAAGGCCCTTGCGTTTGCGCTGGGCGGTTCGCTGCTGGGGTTCTTCCTGCCGGTGATGCTGCTTTCCAGCCGCATCAAGCGCCGCCAGGATGTCATCCTGAAGGCCATGCCCGACGCGCTGGACCTGCTGACCGTGTGCGTGGAAGCCGGGTTGGGTTTCGATCAGGCCATGGTGAAAGTCTCTGAAAAGTGGGAGAACGAGCTGTCGCTGGCCTTTGAGCGCGTGATCCAGGAAGTGCGGCTGGGCAAGCTGCGCCGCGAGGCGCTGCGTGACATGGCTGAACGCATGGACCTGTCGGATATGACCAGCTTTGTGGCCGCCATCATTCAGGCCGACCAACTGGGCGTGAGCATGGGCAAGGTGCTGCGGATCCAGTCGGACCAAATGCGCCTGAAGCGCCGCCAGCGCGCCGAGAAGAAAGCGCACGAGGCGCCGGTGAAGATGCTGATCCCGATGGCCTTCCTGATATTTCCGGCCATCTATGTCATTTTGTTGGGGCCGGCGGTGCTGATTTTGATGAACTCGGCCGCCATCCATGCCGTGTTTGGAGGCGGGTAAGCGCGTTCCGACGTTTGGCGCCAGCCGGCCGGCTGCGAACTATTCGTTCGCGGCGGCGCGCTGGTTAGAAAGGACTACATGGCGGTAGCTGCGGCCGCAAAGCCAGGCGCCGTCCGCCGGCCCTGGCGCTATTGGACGCGCCAATGGCTGTGGGCCGCTGTTGATCTTGTTTTTCCGCCGCGCTGCGCCGGGTGCGGCCGGTCGGGCCAGCGCTGGTGCGCGGCCTGCCGCTTGCAGGTCATCCCACTCACTCCGCCGTTCTGCCATCGCTGCGGTTATCCGGTGCCCCAGGCCGGCCTGTGCGCGTTGTGCCAGGCCGGCAGCCACGCGCCGCAATCGCTGGCCGGCATTTGCTCGGCCGCGTTTTTTGAAGGTCCGCTCCAAAAGGCTGTTCACCAATTCAAATATCAGCGCGACGCCATCCTGGCGGATAGTCTGGCCAGGCTGATGCTGGCGGCCGGGCCGGACCCGGCGCCCGCCGGCAGCCTGGTGGTGCCGGTGCCCCTGGCGCCAGACCGTCTGGCCGCGCGCGGATATAATCAAAGTGAGCTGTTGGCGCGGACCTACGCCGAGTGGCGCGGGCTGCGGCTGGCGCCACGCGGCGCGCTGCGCGTGCGGCCGACCGCCCCGCAGGTGGGCCTATCGGCCCGTGAACGCCGCCAAAACGTGGCCGGCGCCTTTGCCGGCGAGCAGCAGTTGGTGGCGGGCCGCCCGGTGATTTTGATCGACGATGTGTGTACCACAGGCGCCACCCTGGACTCGTGCGCCGAGGCGCTGCGGGCCGCCGGGGCCACCCAGGTTTGGGGTGTCACCCTGGCCCGCGCGCGGTTGCCTGAGGCCCGGATTGGCAGCCTGCTCAAGTTGGCCGGCACATAAGCGCCGGGAGTCCACGGCCTGAATAGGGCGCGTGAGAAGGAGGGTTCAATGTCAGTGGTTGTCCAGATCCATGCGCACGATATGTCGGTTTCTCAGCCGTTGCGCGACTACGTGGAAAAGAAGGTCGGCCGGCTGGACCATTTCTTGCCGGCCATTACCGAAGCCCGCGTTGATCTGTCGGAGGCGAAGAGCGCGCGCTCGGCTGCCGACCGCCAGGTGGCGCAATTGACTGTGCGGACGCGCGGGGTGGTGCTGCGGGTGGAGGAGCGCAAAGACGACATTTTTGCCGCGGTGGATGCCGTGCTGGACAAGATGCAGCGTCAGATTGAGCGCTTCAAAGGCAAGCGCGCCGCCGCGCGCCATAACGGCGGCAGCGTGGCCGAGGTGGCGGCGCCGGATGTAGTGGATGAGGCGGAGGATGAGTCTGAACCCGTTGGCCAGGTGGTGCGGCGCAAGACCTTTGCACTGACACCCATGGATGAGTCGGAGGCGCTGGAGCAGATGAGCCTGGTGGGCCATGAGTCGTTCTTTGTGTTCTATAACGCCGACAGCAATCGCGTGAATGTGATCTACCGGCGCAAGAATGG
>JAYTFQ010000432.1:0-7205 GCA_043734225.1 Anaerolineales bacterium
CTGGCCACGACATCCAATTCGGCCGAAACATCTTTGGTTACCTTGTTCACAGCGAAGCGTCCGCGCCACCCGGCTCGGTAGTTGCCAAGCATGAATGAAAAAGAGAAAGCGAGATAGACGGGATCATGACGACCCTGGAAACCGTTCAAGAAGCGCTGCCGCATTGGGATTTATCGAATGTGTACACCAGCCTGGAGGCCGAGGCCTTCCAGCGCGACGTGGAAGCCCTCAACCGGCAGTTGAATGATTTAGACGCGTTCCTGAACGCGCATCACATCGCTCGTGGCGCCTCCCCGGTGCCGGCCGCGGCGCTCAAGACCGGGGTGGATGGCTACCTGGAGCGGACCAACGCCGCTCTGACGCTGAGCGGCACCCTGGGTGCCTATGTGCGCTCGTTCGTCACCACCGATTCGTACAACTCCGCCGCCCGGCGCTGGCTGTCGCTGCTGGAGCAAAGCAGCGTGCGCCTGCGTCAGCAAGGCACGCGCTTCGACGGCTGGCTGGGCGACAATGCCGCCGGGCTGCCGGCCCTGCTGGAACCGCCCGGCCCGGCCCAGGCCCATGCCTTTTTCCTGCGCGAGACCGCCGAGCAGAGCCGCTACATGATGACTGAAGCGGAAGAGGCCCTGGCCGCCGACCTATCGCTGAGCGGCCCCAGCGCCTGGAGCAAGCTGCAGGGCACGGTCACCTCGCAGTTGAGCGTGCCCTTCCAGCGCAATGGGCACAGCGAGCTGCTGCCGGTCACCGCTCTGCAAAACATCGCCTGGCACGATCCGGATGGCGCCGTGCGCAAACGGGCATATGAGGCCGAGGTGGCCGCCTGGGAATCCGTGCGCGAGCCGCTGGCGGCCTGCCTGAATGGCATCAAAGGCGCCAGCGACACCCTCAACCGCCGCCGCGGCCGGGCCAACGCCCTGCACACCTCGCTCGCCCAGTCGCGCCTGGACCAGGCGACCCTGGACGCCATGCAGGGCGCCATGCGCGACTCGTTTCCCATCTTTCGCCGCTACCTGCGCGCCAAGGCCGCTCGCCTGGGCCAGGAGGCTCTGCCCTGGTGGGATTTGATGGCGCCCGTAGTGCCGGCCGGCGCGGGCGAGCGCCACTTCAGCTTTGCCGAGGCCGAGACATTCATTGTCCAGCAATTTGGCCAGTTCTCCGGCCGGCTGGCCGGCCTGGCGCGGCGCGCCTTCGCCAATCGCTGGATCGATGCTGAGCCGCGCGCCGGCAAGCGCGGCGGCGCCTTCTGCATGTGGGTGCCCGGGGTGCGCGAATCGCGCGTGCTGTGCAACTTCGACGGATCGCTCGACCAGTTGTCCACCATCGCCCACGAGCTGGGCCATGCCTTTCACAACGAGTGCGAGTCCGGCCAGTTGCCGCTGCAGACCCTCACACCCATGACCCTGGCGGAGACGGCCTCCACCTTTTGTGAGACTCTGGTGACCGAGGCGGCGCTGGCCGC
Source organism: Anaerolineales bacterium (assembly GCA_043734225.1). Taxonomy (GTDB): domain Bacteria; phylum Chloroflexota; class Anaerolineae; order Anaerolineales; family UBA6663; genus JAYTFQ01. The sequence continues at coordinate 1,460 of JAYTFQ010000432.1, forward strand.
CGCCGCCAGCCCGGCCGAGGAGCTGTCGATCCTGGAGACCTCTCTGATTGGCGCCACCCAGATTGTGGTGGATATCACCTCGCGCTTCCTGTTCGAGCAGGAAGTCTTCGAGCGCCGCGCTCAGGCCGAGCTTTCGGCCGATGATTTTTGCGAGATCATGCTGCGCGCCCAGCGCGCCACCTATGGCGATGGGCTCGACCAGCGCTATCTGCACCCGTACATGTGGGCCTGGAAGCCGCACTACTACCGGGCCGAGCTGGCCTTTTATAACTACCCGTATGCCTTTGGGCTGCTGTTCGGCACCGGCCTATATGCGCTGTATCAGTCGCGCGGCCCGGCCTTCGTGGCGGATTACGAGGCCCTGCTGGCCAGCACCGGCCAGGCTTCCCCGGCCGAGCTGGCGGCCCGCTTTGGAATCGACATCCGCCAGCCCCAGTTCTGGCGCGACAGCCTGGCCGTGATCGAGCGGCAGATTGAACGATATCTTACCCTTTAAGAGAGAAAGAAAAAGAGAGAGAAATAGGTGGCCTGCTAGAGCGGCAACCGTTCGCATCGATGGCAACGTTGGGGCGCGCCTCGATCCAGCCAGGCTGGATCGTGTGCGCCCGCCTTGCTATCAACTCGGCAGGTTGTCGCTCTAGTGCTTTCGGTCCTGCTGGGCTTTGCGTTCGAGGGTGGTGATGTTGGCTGAGAGCAGCGCGATTATTTCGCCCAGTTGCTGGCGACGAGAATCGAGCAAATCGGCTGGAAGGAATCTCCGCGCACGCCAGTACCAGCCGCGGCTTTCGTATGCCTCGCCTCTGGCAATCTTCAGCCGGTGCGCAAACTCCTGGCTGGTGCCCCGCCCATACCCTTCTTCAATGTTGGCGCTAATCGAACCGGCCGACCGGACAAGCTGCATGACGATGATTTGCCAGCGCCTGTCCCGGATCGGCCGGTCCGTATCTTCCATTACAAGGTCGTACAGATCAAGTGCTTTGACGTAAAACGGATAGCGGAGCAGCGGATCGGCCGGAACCTGGTCGATGGTTACCGCGGGCGCTCCCTTTTTCTCTTTCTCTTTCTTTCTCTCTAGTCTTTCTCGTATGGCTGCCCGTCCGCCGCCGGCGGAATGGCCCGCCCAATCAGCCCGGCCAGCGCGATCATCGTCACTACATACGGCGCCATCAACAGGAACTGCGACGGGATCGGCACCTTCAGGATCGCCAGCTTGGTTTGCAGCGCTTCGGCGAAGCCGAAGATCAGCGCCGCGCCGGCCGAGCCCAGCGGCGTCCACTTGCCAAAGATCATGGCCGCCAGGGCGATAAAGCCGCGCCCGGCGGTCATCAGCTTGTCGAAGCTGCTCACCGAGCCCAGGGTGAAATAGGCGCCGCCAAAGCCGGCCACCAGCCCGCCCAAAACCACGTTGATGTACCGCACCCGGAACACGTTGATGCCCAGGGTGTCGGCGGCGCGCGGGTGCTCGCCCACCGCGCGCACCCGCAGCCCCCAGCGCGTGTAAAACAGCCCAATATGCACGACGATGATTAATATGTAGGCGCCGTAGGTGAAAATATTGGAGTTGAAGAAAATGCCGCCAATGAACGGGATCTTCGACAGCAGCGGAATGGGATAGGCCGAGAAGGTGCCTGGGTTGTTAAGGTCTTCATACACCTGCAGAAATTTGCTCGAAATGAAGCTGGTCATGCCGGTCGCGAAAATGTTAATGACCGTGCCGCTGATGATCTGGTCGACTTTGAAACGGATCGACAGCACGGCGTGGACGTAGGCCAGCACCCCGCCTGTCAGCACAGCCGCCAGCACCCCCACCCACAGATTATGGCTCACGCTGCCCACCAGCGCCGCCATCATCGCGGCGCCCAACATCATGCCTTCAATGGCAATGTTCACCACGCCGGCCCGCTCGCACAGGATACCCGACAGCGCGCCTAACGTCAGCGGCACCGCGCGCTCGACCATGGTCTTGAGCATGCCCGCCAGGTTGATGGATTGGTCGCGGGTAGACCAGGTGAGGAACGAGAAGACGAAAAACAGCGCCACCAGCCCCAGCACCACGCTGGTGGCCCGGCCAAAGCCGCGCGCCAGTTGGTAGGCGCCAACGCCCGCCGAAACCACGGCCAGCAGGGCCACTGTGCCGAACGAGGGGATGGTCCAATCCGGCAGGCGCTCGGCGGCAGGCACGTTGCCCTGATTGAGGCCATACGTCGAGACCATTTTCGCGTCCACGCCCTGGGCGAACAGCCAGTACGTGACCAGGGCAATCAGGATGAAGGCGGCGCCGTACAGCCGCCCGCGCAGCAGGTGCGAGCGCTCGGTTAGTGTCTTGGAGGATACTGCTGCGGAAATTTCGGTGGAAGTCGCCATGGTCGCTCGGCTATTTGCCCCAGCCGCGGGTGAAGACCGTGCTGCCATCGTCTTGCTTGGGCAGCCTGATGCGATAGATGGCGCGGATGATGCCCGGCGCGGCAATAAAGGCGATGATCAGCGCCTGCAATATGGAAATGATGTCGATGGGTATCTTGGCGATGTTTTGCATGCGCGTGGCCCCGCTGCGCAGGGTGCCGAACAGCAGCGCCGCCAGCACCACGCCCAGCGGGTGGCTCTTGCCCAGCAAGGCCAGCGCGATGCTGTCGAACCCGTAGCCGGACGAAAAGGCCAGCGCCAGGTTGTGGTTGACGCCCAGCACCTCGTTGGCGCCCGCCAGCCCGGCCAACGCGCCCGAAAGGCACATGGCGATGAGGATATTTCTGGTAATGTTCATGCCGGCGTAGCGCGCGGCGTTGGGGTTGGCGCCCACCGTGCGCAGCTCGAACCCCAGCGTGGTCTTGAACAGGAACCAATAGATAAACGCCGCCACGCCCAGCGCGATGAAGAAGCCCAGGTGCAGCCGGATGGGGTCGGGAAAGAAGCGCGGCAGCTCGGCCGATTTTTCAATCAAGGGGCTGACCGGGTTCGGCGAGTCGGGCCGCTTCAGCGGGCCTTTGTCGCTCAGCAGCCAGTCACTCAGGCGAAAGGCCACATAGTTCATCATGATCGTGTTGATGACTTCGTGCGCCCCGGCCTTCGCTTTGAGGATCGCGGGTATGGAGGCCCACACCGCGCCGCCGGCTGCCCCCGCCAACAGCGCCAATGGCAGATGGATGATGGCCGGCAGACCCTTGAGGGCGAAGCCGACCCACACCGAGCAGATGGCGCCGATGTACAGTTGGCCCTCGACTCCGATGTTGAACAGGCCGCAGCGGAACCCGACCGCCACCGCCAGCCCGGCAAAGATGTAGGGCGTGGCGGCCACCAGGCTATCGGTGAATGGGTAAAAAGCCGCGATGATGGCGGCCTGATCGCCGCTGCGCAGCGCCGCTACCATGGCGGCCGGCGAGCCCAGTGAGCCCTCAAACAGCGAGCCGTAGGCCGTAATAATGCCATTCCAGCCCGCGCCGAGCGCCGTCCCGAGGTCGCCGACTCTCAGCGCGGCCAGCACATCCAGGTTGGTAAACGCGATCAGCAGCGAGCCGGCAATCAGGGCGGTGATGATGGCCAGCACCGGCACCACCAGAGGCCGCAGCAGTTGCTGCCAGCGATGGGTGGCGGCGCGCACCGGTGGTGGCGTTGTTGCGAGTTGGCTCAATGAATGACCTGCCTTCTAAAAAACGGCTTCGACCTGGTCGCCTTTGTCGCTGGCGGTGGGTGGAGCGATCTGGTCCGGGCTGACGCCGGCCATCAGCAGCCCGAGATATTCTTTTGTGGCTTGCGCGGCCGGCACGATCGCGATCACCCTCCCGCGATACATGACCGCGATCCGGTCCGAGAGCGCCAGGATTTCGTCCAGCTCGGGCGAGACCACCAGCACGGCGCAGCCCGCATCCCGCTTCTCGATGATGCGGCCATGAATGTACTCGATCGAGCCCACGTCCAACCCGCGCGTGGGCTGCGAGGCGATCAGCAGCTTGATCGGTCGCGAAAATTCGCGCGCGATGATGACCTTTTGCTGGTTGCCGCCCGACAGCGATCCGGCCGAGGTTTGGATGCCAGGCGTGCGCACGTCGAACTGGTGCACGCGGCTGCCGGCCACCTTGTCAATTTCGGTTTGCTGCATGACGATGCCGCGCGCAAACGGCGCCAGGTAATAGGTATTCAGCACCAGGTTATCGGCCACCGTGTCGCTCAGCACTAGCCCGTCGCGCTGGCGGTCCTCCGGTACGTGCGCCGTGCCCAGTTCCATGATCTCGCGCGGGCTGGCATGGCTCACATCCTGGCCGTTAATGGCGATGCTGCCGGCCAGCGGCCGGCGCAGCCCAGTCAGCGCCTCCACCAGCTCGGTCTGGCCGTTGCCCTGCACCCCGGCCACGCCCATGACCTCGCCCGCGCACACCTCGAAGCTCACCCCATCCACCGCCGCGTTTTCGCGGTCGTCCAGCACGCGCAGATCACGCACCGCCAGCACCGTGGCGCCCGGCTTGACCGGTCTGCGGTTTACCTTCAGATCCACACTACGGCCCACCATCAGCGCGGCCAGCTCGGTTTGGGTGGCGGTTTTAGGGTCGGCGGTGCCCACCACCTTGCCCAGCCGCAGCACGTTGATGCGGTCGGCCACCGCCAGCACTTCGCGCAGCTTGTGGGTGATGAAAATGATGGATTTGCCTTGCTGCACCAGCGAGCGCATCACCTTGAATAGCTCATCCGCTTCCTGCGGAGTCAGCACGGCGGTCGGCTCGTCCAGGATCAGGATGTCGGCGTGCCGGTAGAGCAGCTTGATAATTTCCACCCGCTGCTGTAGGCCGACCGGCAGATCCTTGATATAGGCATTCGGGTCAACGGCCAGGCCATACTGCTTGGAAATTTGGCGAATGCGGTCGCTGGCGGCTTTGCGATCCAGGAACACGCCGCCGCGCATCGATTCGACGCCCAGCATCACGTTTTCGGTGACGGTCAGCACCGGCACCAGCATGAAGTGCTGATGCACCATGCCGATCCCGGCGGCAATGGCGTCGTTGGGGCTGTGCACGGTGATACGCTTCCCCTTGACGACGATTTCGCCCTCATCCGGCTGGTAAAGACCGTAGAGCACGTTCATCAGTGTGGTTTTGCCGGCGCCGTTTTCGCCCAGCAGCGCCAGGATATCGCCGTCGTTGAGCGTCAGGTCAATGTGGTCGTTGGCCAGTACGCCTGGGAAGCGTTTGGTGATGCCGTGCAGCTCGAGAAGTGGAGGCATTTTTTTATAAGGGTAGGGGCGAAGCCTTCGCCCATCGGTGTTGGCTTTGTTCGGGTGCTATTTGGGCGCCTGATTCGCCCTTACTGAGCCCCAGCGTCGCGCCAGTTTAGCACAGGCGTAGTTAAAATCAAACTGGCGGCCCCCTGTGGGACCGCCAGCTTTTGCGCTGCGCAAACGGCGCGGTGAACGACTACTTCACGGACGAGAAGTTATCGACCTTGATGGCGCCGCTGACGATGTCAGCCTGGATCTGCTTCAACTCATCTTTGATGCTTTGCGACACTTTGGAGTCGAAGTTGTGGAACGGCGCGATGCCGATCTCGCCGTTGGACAGGCTGCCCACGTGCGTGCCGCCCTTGAAGCTGCCATCGGCGATGGCCTTGGCGGCGCTGCGCACCGACAGGTCCAGCCGCTTCTGCACGCTGGTCAGGACGATGCCCTGGAACTCCGGCGCGCTGACGAACCAGTCGGTGTCCACGCCCACCAGCATGGCGTTGCCGGCGGCTTTCACCGCCGCGGCCGCGCCCAAGCCCACCG
>JAYTFQ010000433.1:0-1637 GCA_043734225.1 Anaerolineales bacterium
GGTGCCGCGCAACGTTTTTTGCCGCGGCGCCGCGCTGCGGCCGCCACGGGTCAACAACCCAAACCGGTCACGCTCCCCCAGGCGCGCCGCAATCTGCTCAACCGACAGCGCCCGGACCCGCGCCGCCGCCAGCTCTATGGCCAATGGGATGCCGTCCAGCCGCTGGCAAACTTCCGCCACGGCCTTGGCGTTCAGCTCGGTCAGGGTGAAGTCCGGCCGGGCCGCCTGGGCGCGCTCGACAAATAGGCGCACGGCTTCGGACCTGGCCAGCCCTTCCAGCGCGGGAAGCTGGCCGGTGTCTGGCGCCGACAGCGTGGGCACCGGATAGCTGGTTTCGCCGGGCACATCGAGTACCTCGCGGCTGGTGGCCAGGATGCGCAGACCGGGCGCGGCGCGCAGGAGCTGCTCGGCCAGTTCGGCGCAGGCCGCCACCAAATGCTCGCAGTTGTCCAGGATCAGCAGCAGCGCTCGATCACGCAGATACTCGGCCAGCGCCTGGGCACGCAGCGGCCCGCTTCCTTCGGCCAGCCCGAGCGTCTGCGCCACGGCCTGCGGCACCTGTTCCGGCTCCGCCAGGGAGTCCAACACCACCAGCCACACGCCGTGAGGAAAGTCGCCCAGGCTCTCCGCGCCGATTTCCAACGCCAGGCGTGTCTTGCCCGTGCCGCCAGCGCCGGTCAGCGTGAGCAGGCGCGTGCTGCGCAGCAAGCCTCGGCAATTGTCAATCTCCCGCCTGCGCCCAATAAAGTGGGTGAGCTGCACCGGCAGGTTGTGTCTGCGCCCTTTCTGGGCCTCAGCCAGGCGGGCCAGAACCGCCGCGGGGTCGCGCGGCTCGCTCACCGAGACGCCCGGCTGGAGTAGCCCCAACTCGCGGGCGCGGCTGACCGCCTGGCGCTTGCTGTTCGCGCCCAGTTTGGCATACAGGTGCTGCATGTGGGATTTAACCGAGCTAGTCCCCAGCGTCAGCCGCTCGGCGATCTCGGGGCCGGTCAGGCCCTCGGCCAGCAGCAGCAGAATCTCGCGCTCGCGGCGTGTCAGCGGTTCGTGCAGCGTCGCGGCTGGCCGGCTGTCGGAATCTGGCAAGGATGGCCCCTGTGAAAACTGATTACTGCGGAGTGGACCGATTATACAAGCATAACCCTGCGCCACCGAAAATTGCGTTCCACCGGGCGGCGGATTCGATCCCATGCTGGTCTATCGGCAGCGCACCACCTAAAATAAGATATGTCGAACAGTACGATGGAAGCGGGGGCGGAAGCCTGACTGAAAAAGCGCTTTGCCCTGGAAGTGAGTCCGCGCAGGCGGACTCACTGGCCCCATCGCGGATGCGGGTCGTGAATTTGTTGACGCGGTTTCAACCGCCGGGTGCAGGTTTTCTATTCGCCCAGCGCGTACGCCGCCGCCTCTTCCCAGCCGGTCGCCCGCCCCTCCGCCCAGGCCGCGCCGAAGGCCGCCTCATCCAGCTGCGCCCGCGCCTGCGCCAGCGCCGCGTCATAGTCCGCCCGCTCCACTGGCGGGATCGGCGTACCGATCCGGTCACGCAGCGCCTGGGCCGCGCCAAACAGCCGGGCCGCGCGCTGCGGCTGCCCGGCCGCGCCCGCCAGCTTGGCGAAGCCTTCCAGAGGCTCGGCCACGCC
>JAYTFQ010000434.1:0-2266 GCA_043734225.1 Anaerolineales bacterium
GCGCCTCGGCCACGCCCGGCGCGGGCACCAGCGGGCCAGCCGACACCGCCCTGCCCAACGCAACCGCCAACGGCGGCACCCCTGGCGCCGCCACGGCAAATGCCGCCCCCACCAGCGCCGCTGCCAATACCGCCGGCCCAGTCAGTGCCGGCTGGACGTCCTGGACGGCGGGCAACATCATCTACTCGGTGAGCTTCGCCGGCGACACGCTGCTCACCGCCGGCGCGGGCGGCATCACCCGCTGGACAATCGACGGCAAGGTCATCGACCGCCTGACCACTGGCAATGGTCTGCCGGGCAGCTATGCCTTCGCGCTGTATGTTGAGCCCGATAACCGCACCGTGTGGATTGCCACGGACAACGGCCTGCTGCGCAGCGATGGCAGCACCAACCAGGTCTACGACAACCGCAACGGCCTGGATGGCAACAACGTCACCGACGTGGCGCGCGCCCCGCAGGGCTTGCTGGCCAGCACCTCCAATTCCGCGGTCATCGGCGGCGGGCTGCTGCTGTTCAGCAACGACCAGTGGCAGGCGGTCAGCCGTTTCCCATCCGTGTCCGATAGCCCGCAGGCCGGCCAGCTCAGCAACAAGGTCAACACGCTGCTGGTGGATCATTCCGGCAATTGGTGGGTGGGCACCGCCGACGGCCTGGGCCGCTTCGATGGTTCCAACTGGCAGGTGTTCACCGCCAGCGCCGGCCTGCCGGACAGCATCATTGTCAGCCTGGCCGAGGTGGGCGGGCAGGTGTGGGCAGGCACCAACAGCGGGGTGGCCTTTTTTGATGGTAAAAAATTCAACGCCGTGCCCGGGGTGACGCTGGGGCCGGTGTATGGCATCCTAGGCGCGAAGGATGGCAGCGTGTGGGTGACCGGGGGCGGCGGCGCCGAGCGCCGGGCCGCCGGCCGCACCGATTGGAAAGCGTTCGACGCCTCGCAATTGCCCAGCAGCACGCTTTACGGCCTGCGCGAGGCGCCGGATGGCAGCGTGCTCGCCGGCAGCGAGGATGGGCTGGTGCGCATCCTGGGCAACGATCTCAGCGTGCAGCGCGTGCCCAACGTGCCGCGCTTTGTGGGCTATAGCGGCATCGTGCCGCAGCCCAAGAGCGACAACCTGTACTTCGCCCAGCAATATGGCGGCGGGCTGGATTTGTTCGACGTGGCCCAGCAGCGCTGGCAGGCTGGCCCGCTGCTGCCGTGCAGCGGGTGCACGGCGCTGGCCCTCGACAGCCAGGGCCGCGGCTGGGGCGGCGGCAGCAATGGGCTGTGGATTACATCCGGCCAGACCGTGCAGCATCTCACCGTCGCCGACGGCCTGCCCAGCGACAACGTTTTCGTGGTGGCTTTCATCACCAGCACCACCTGGGTGGGCACCGATGCCGGCGTCGCGGTTTACGACGGCCAGCGCATCGTGCAGGTGTACACCGCGGCCCGGGACGGCTTGCCCAGCAATGCCATCAGCAGCCTGCTGGCCGACAGCGCCGGCGGCATGTGGGTGGGCACGGAGACCGGCCTCAGTCATTTCGCCGCCGGCCAGTGGCAGCATTTCGGCGCGGGCAACCCGTTCACCAACCCCGCCCGCATCACCGACCTGGCTCAGGACGCGGCGGGCGTCCTGTGGGCCACCACCAACGGCGACGGCCTTTACCGCTATCAGGCGGGCCAGTGGCAGCGGCTGACCGCCAGCAGCACCGGCGGCCGGGCGCCGATCGACAACCTGAACTCGGTGACCGTCGCCCCGGACGGCAGCCTGTGGTTCGGCGGCTACTTCAGCGGCGCCGCCCACCTGACCGGCAAGCAGTGGGAAGCCTTCGACGTCTCGAACGGGCTGATCTACTCTAACGTGCTCGACATCTACATCCGCCCGAATGGCGAAGTGTGGTTCGCCACCAGCGGCGGCATCAGCCGCTACAAACCCTGATGCGAAACGGTTCTCCAAAAAAATCCGCCGCGACACAAAGGGTCGCGGCGGATTTGTTTTTGGCTTTCTCCCACACCCCCATCCCCCCACACTCACAAGGGTAGGTTTTTCGCACAAACCCGCCCAGTGGGCCGACCCCACCCGGGGTTTGGCCCCCACAGAAGGGGCCTTGCACCCCGGGCTCCACAAGTGCGCTGGCTATCGCCAGCTATGGCGTCGACACTGCCAATTTAGCCGGCGATAGCCGGCGCACCTGCTAGCCCAGAGCGCACCCGGTCGTAGACCGGAAGCTCCAGGCGGGGCTTGCGAACACAGCCGCCGGTACAGAAAAACCTACCCTTGTGAGA
>JAYTFQ010000435.1:0-5657 GCA_043734225.1 Anaerolineales bacterium
CAACTCGCCTCAGCAAGCGCCGCGATCGCCGACACCGCCGCCGGGTGCTGCCCGCATGGAACTGTGGCGTCGATAGGTTCACAACCTCTCAGAGTGACAATCATAGGCCGAAGACGACAGTCTCGTCGGTGAGTGGGTCATGGCAGGCAGTGCTTTCCCAAAGTCGCGTCGGGCGACCAAGGTCGCGGCAACAAAAGCACGAAGCCCGCCTTCGCGGGCTGTATCTGCGCAACTCCAGTCGCCCCAGGGCGACACACTGGCCCCAACGAAGTTGCGGGTCGTGCTCCCGCAGTCTTATCGCGTGCCGCGCGCGAAGCGTTCAACCGCCAGGCGCACACGGCGCAAAGCGTCAAGGGAAAACGGAAAAGCCCTGTCATGGCAGGCGGCTGAACCACCACAGCGACAGCACGGCGCCGACCAGCATCACCAGGATGCTGGCGCCGGCAAACAGCGACGTGATTTCCATTTTCTCGGGCCGCACAATCAACTGCTGGTCCAGATGGTCATACACGGCTTGCAGGTCCGTGCTGTTTTGCGCGTTGAAATAGGTGCCGGCGGTGATCTGGGCTACTTGCTGCAAGAGCTGCTCGTCGAGCTGGGTGTGCACGGTGAAGCCATTGACCTTGAGCGTGGCGCCCTGCGGGCTGCCCAGCCCCACGGCGTAGATGCGCACGCCGCGGTCAGCCGCCAACTGCGCCGCCGCCAGCGGGTCGGGGCGCTCGTTGTTCTCGCCGTCGGTCAGCAGCACCACCACCGTGGCGCCTTTGGAGCCGGGCGCCACCGGCTGCGGGGTGGCGCTGGGCGCCTGGGTGGCGTTGGAATAGAAATTGGTTTGGGGCGGGTTCTGGGCCTGGTCGATGGCCTGCAGCGCGGCCACGATGCCCTGGCCGAGCGAGGTGCCGCGCTGCGGGGTGAGGCGGCCGATGGCCTGGGCCAGCGCGTTCTGGTCGTTGGTGGGCGGCTGGATGGTCAAGCCGCTGTCGCTGAAGGCCACGATGCCCACCTTCACCGTCTCCGGCTGCTTGCCCACGAACGCCAGCGCCGCCGCCTTGGCCGCCTCCATGCGGGTGGGGGTGATGTCCGCCGCGGCCATGCTGCCGGAGACGTCGAAGGCCAGGATGACCGTGCCCTCGATGCGCGGCACGCTCACCTCGGCCTGCGGCCGGGCCAGCGACACGGTCAGGATGGTCAGCCCCACCAGAAAGATGGCGGCCGGGATGTGCACGCGCAGGCCCAGCTTGCGGCCGCCGCTGGCCTGGCCCAGCAGGCTGCTGCCATAGCGCGTCATGCGCCGGCGGCGCAGCCATTGCAGCAGCACGTACAGCCCCGCGGCCGCGGGAATAAACACCAACAACGCCAACATCACCGGCCAAAGAAAGGTCATCGCGTTACTTTCGATGCTGCCGACGCAGCCTGGCAAAGCGCACAATGGCGCGCACCAGGTCTTCTTCGGTCGAGAGCGACAGCGCGTCTACCCCGGCGTGCTTGAACGATTCGGCCAGTTGGGCCTCGCGCTGCTCGGCCGCCGCCTTGAAGCGCTGGCGGAATTTTCGGTCGTGCGTATCCACGTATAACTGCTCGCCGGTCTCGGCGTCTTCCATGATGATCGGGCCGACGTCGGGCAGCTCCCTCTCACGCGGGTCCCACAGGCGCACGGCCAGCACTTCGTGGCGCTGGTTGAGCAGCGCCAGCGGTTTCTCCCAGCCGGGCAGGCTGATGAAGTCGGAGATGATAAACACCAGCGAGCGCTGCTTGATGGCGTTCAGCCCGGAATTGAGCAGCAGGGTGAGATTGGTGGCCGGCGACTTGGACAGCTTGGGCTGTTTGAGCAGGTCATTCACCAGCCGCAGCACCTGGTTGCGCCCGCTGTGGGCGGGGATGGTGCGCTCCACCTTGCCGCCATAAAAGATGGCGCCCACCCGGTTGCCGTGGCGCGTCAGCAGGCGCGCCAGCGTGGTCACGAAATCCACCAGCACGGTGCGCTTCTGGTTGTCGCTCACGCCGAAATCCACCGAGGGGCTCAGGTCGAGTAGGAACCAGGCCGTGATCTCGCGGTCTTCCACGTACTGGCGCACGTAGGGCGTATCCATGCGCGCCGTGACGTTCCAGTCGATATAGCGGATGTCGTCCTCGGGCTGGTACTCGCGCAGATCGGCAAAGTCAACGCCGTAGCCATAGAACAGGCTGCGATAGTCGCCCTGCAGCAGGCCATCCAGCCGGCGGATGACCTGCCAATCCAGGCGCAGCAGAACGCGCTCAGGCGTTAACGCGGAGTTTGGCATTCTCACGCAGCGGCACCACCGGGATCGGGATGCGGTCGATGACTTTCTTGAGCAGGTCGTCGCTGCTGACGTTATCCGACAGCGCCTCATACGACAGCACCATGCGGTGGCGCATCACGTCCAGCGCCATATCCAGCACGTCCTGCGGCAGCACATAGCCGCGCCCGCGGGTGAAGGCCAGGGCCCGGCCGCTCAGGATCAGGTTGATCGAGGCGCGCGGGCTGGCGCCAAACGTGATGTACGGCTCCAGCTCTTTCAGGCCAAATTCCTTGGGCTTGCGAGTGGCCGTCACCAGCTGCACCGCATATTCGATCAGGGCCGGATCCGCGTAGACCTTATCGGCCTGCTGCTGCAAGAGCAGCAGTTGGTCGGTGGTGAGAACCTTTTGCACCGCCTGCAGCGCGCTGGTCATGCGCTCGACGATGACGAACTCTTCGGTGGGGCTGGGGTAGCCGATCAGCACCTTGAGCATGAAGCGGTCCACCTGGGCTTCGGGCAGGGCGTAGGTGCCTTCGGTCTCAATGGGGTTTTGGGTGGCCAGCACCAGGAACGGGTTGGGTACCTTGTGCGTCTCGCGGCCAATGGTCACCTGGCGCTCCTGCATCACTTCCAGCAGGGCGCTCTGCACCTTGGCCGGGGCGCGGTTGATCTCGTCCGCCAGCAGCAGGTTGGTGAACACCGGCCCGAGCGAGGTGTTGAACTCGCCGGTCTTCTGGTTGTAAATGCGTGTGCCGATCAGGTCAGCCGGCACCAGGTCGGGGGTGAACTGGATGCGCTTGAAATCGCCGCCAATGGATTCGGCCAGGGTCTTAATGGCCATGGTCTTGGCCAGGCCGGGCACGCCTTCCACCAGGATGTGGCCGCGAGCCAGCAGGGCCACCACCAGCCGTTCGAGCATGTGGTCTTGCCCGACGATGATTTTCTTGACTTCGTACAGCACGCGCTCCATGGGCAAGCGGCTATCAGAGCTTCGGGGTTGATCCATTCAATCTCCTTTATGAAGGAAGGATGAAGGCTGAAGGCTGAAGGATGAACAGGATTGTCTTCATCCTTCAGCCTTCAGCCTTCATCCTTTAGTCAGGCGGCAGGCCGGCGCCGGAGGCCGCTGACGCAATGGGCACGGCCAGGCCGATGCCGATGAACACGTCTTCCTTGGTTGGGTTGATGAGGGCGGTGACAATGCCCACCACCTGCCCGGCGCGGTTGAGCAGCGGGCCGCCGGAGTTGCCGGGGTTGACGGCGGCGTCCACCTGGATCAGCCCTTTGATCTCCCGGCCGGCGCCGGGCGGGGTGAAGTTGCGCTGCAAGCCGGAGACGACTCCGGCGCTCATCGAGCTGTATAACCCGAGCGGGTTGCCGACCACATACGCCTCGTCGCCCACATGCAGCGAGCCGGCGTTGCCAAGCGTGGCCGGCACAATTTGAGCCGGGGGCTGGTTGGGCTGGAGCACGGCGATGTCATTGTCCGGCTGGCTGCTGGTGATCACCGCCAGTGACTGGCTGCCATCGGCGAAGGTGATGTCAATCTCCTTGGCGCCGGTGACGACGTGCAGGGCGGTGAGAATGGCGCCGCTGTCGTTGACGATGACCCCGGTGCCCAGGCCGCCATCCGGCTGGCCGTTGGTATCCGTGCCCTTGGTCTGGATGAGCACCACAGACGGCTGGATGACCTGATAGACGAGAGACGAGTTGGACGGCGGCACGGTGGCCGAGGCCATCACCGAGGCCAGGGTGTTCTTGATGTCTTGCGTGGTCAGCGGGGCCGGACCGGGGTAGAGCTTTTGATAGGCGGCTACCGCCAGGAAGGCGGCCAGCATCCCGCCGATGAACGGCAGGGTGCGGCGCGCGCCGGCGCCAAGCCGCCGCAGGCGCTGGCGCCAGGCTTGCAAACGGGTTGCGGGTTGTTCACTCAAGGGTGGAACCTGATCACTTGCCAAAATATAGCACTATTTTGTGAGACGGAAATGAGACTTATCCTGCACTTAATTTCAGTTGTTCGAACAGCTTCCAGCACCGCAGCAGCGCCCGCGGCAGATGGAAGCAGCCTTTCCATTTGCCGCCTTTCAGCGGCAGCAGCACTTCGCCGCGCCGGTTGAGATAACCAAACCACTCGCCATATTGCGGGTCGGGGAAATGTTCCCAGGTGTAGTGCTGCACGCGCTCAAACCACTCCCAACATTCCGGGCGGCGCGTGAGCGCATAGCCTTGCAGCAAGGCCACCAGGGTCTCCAGGTGCACCCACCACAGTTTCTGGTCCCACTCCAACTGCTGCGGCGGGCGGCCCAGGCGGTCCAGAAAATAGAACAGCCCGCCAAACTCGCCATCCCAGGCGAAATTGAGCGTGGCCAGGGTGACGTCCACGGCTTGCTGGATAAGCGCGCCGTCGCCCCGGCGGCGGGCGATGTCCATCACAAACCACATGGCCTCCAGGGCGTGGCCGGGATTGAGCAGCCGGCCGTCGAAGGTATTCAACTGGCTGCCATCCGGCGCGATATGCTCCACGATCAGACGGGTCGTTGCATCGAGGAACGGGCCCATGACCGTGGCGACGCATTGGTCCAGGGCGGCTTCCACCTCCGCCGGCGGCAGCAGCGGCTCCAGCTCCAGCACAAGATTGGACAAAATCATCGGCAGGGCAAAGCCGCGCAACGGGCGCGCGCCCGGCACCTGTTTGTCATATGGGCCCTTGGGCCGCTCTTGTCGTTTTAGGATGTTGTAATACGTGGCGCGCGCCAGCTCGGCGGCCGCGTCATCGCCGGCCGCCAGCGCATACTGCCCAAAGGCCATGGCGGCAAAACAATCGGAGAAGATATTGTACGGCTGCACCAGCGGCGCGCCCTGGCGCGTCAGGGCGAAATACCAATCGCCATTGGCCGCCCGGCCGTGGGCGCGCAAGAACTCGGCCCCGTGCCGCGCCAGCGCCAGCCACTGCGGCCGCGCTTCCACCTGCTGGTAGAGCATGGCAAACGTCCACACCTGCCGCCCTTGGAGCCAGACAAACTTGTCGGTGTCATAGACCGAGCCATCCCGATTGAGGCAGGTGAAATAGCCGCCATGCTCGTGGTCGGGGGAATGCGCCTCCCAGAAGGGGAGCACGTTCTCCAGCAGCGTCCGGCGGTATAGCTCGGCGTAGGCGTGGAAGTCGGGCATCGGGTTTCCTTGAGACAACTGTAGCGGAAAGCCGTGCACCAGGCAATGGACCGGAAACCCACAGACGGTCTGTGCCGGACGAGCGCCGCTCGTCTGGCAGACCGTCTATGGGAAATTCTGGTGTTAAAGCGGTTGTGGGTCCAGGGGTCCAATGGCCCATCAGTGAAGCTCAATGCCATGATATGAAAAATCGTACCCGGCCGGACAGTCGTTTTCGACTGTCCG
>JAYTFQ010000436.1:0-2784 GCA_043734225.1 Anaerolineales bacterium
GAATTTATTCAATTTCCCGCAGATTTTTTGCGCCCAAATGACAAAAAGCCCGCGAATTCGATGTTGGGACGCGATAAATTCACAACCTCTGAGCGCGAACGCGCTGCCTTGGGATTATCGGCATCTTCTCGCGCGAAGAGCCTCCCGTAATGAAATTCGCGACTGTCTGTTTCTGAGCAGCGCGAATATGATGCTCCGGAGCTCACATCTTGGTCGCGCGCGACGCAACGCGCCCCGTAGGGGATGGGCCTCCCGGCTTGGTCTGCGCGACTGTCAGTTTCTGAGCAGCGCGAATGTGCTGCCTTGAGGCTTGCGTCACGGTCGCGCGACGCAACGCGCCCCGTAGGGGATGAGCCTCCCGGCTGGAAATTTCAACAAGCCCTACCTCGAGCGGAGCCCGCGCTAAATGGCGTCGCTGGCCGGCGGCACATGCGCGCCGAGGCGGCCGTACTGGCGCATGATGCGCACCACCTCGTCGATCGGCAGCGCGTGGCGCACGTGGCCGTCGCGCCCGATCATGGCCTCGGCTGAGAACAGCGCATTGAGAATGGCTTCCTCGGTGGCCTCGGCGGCGGCCTGGAACAGCTCGCTAATGAGGACGCGGCCGGGCCAGCCTTCGCCCACCATGAGCGACTCGATGACGATCTGCTGGTTGAGCACGCGCTGGGTGGGATGGTGCGGGATGCGGTTGGCGTTGGAAAAGGCGATGACGAAATCGCCGCTGGAGGTGGAGAACAACCCGCCAGCGCGCGCCAGGCCGGCCCCGGCGCGCACGGCCAGCCGGTCGAGCTGGCGCGGGTCGAGCGGGGCGTCGGTGGCCAGGACGATGATGATGGAGGTGCCCATCTCGTCCGGGTTGCCGACCGATGCCGGCGGCTCCCAATCGGCCAGCTCGCGGCCGACCGGCACGCCGTCGATCACCAGGTGCTCGCGGCGGCCGAAGTTGCTCATCACCAGCGCGCCGACCGTGTAGCCGCCCAGCCCGGCGCTGATGACGCGCGAGCTGGTGCCGATGCCGGCCTTAAACTCGCAGCAGCTCATGCCGGTGCCGCCCCCCACGCCGCCCTCGGCCACCGGCCCAGAGCTGGCCGCGTCGATGGCGGCGATGACGTACTCCGAGGTGACGGCCCGGCCGCGCACGTCGCTGAGGTACATATCCGAGCACTCGGCCACGACGACGTTCGGCCCCCAGTTGGAGATGCCGATCTGCGGGTCTTCGCGCATGGCCCACTCCAGGGCGCCATCCATTGCGTGGGCGACGTTAAAGCTGCCGGTGAGCAGGATCGGCGCCTCGAGCACGCCCATCTCGCGCACTTGCGGGGCGCCGGTGACCTCGCCAAAACCGTTCAGGCTGTGGATGGCGGCTGGCACCTTGCTGGTGAAGATGTCGCTATCGTGCGGCTGGATGGCAGTAAGGCCGGTGCGCACCGGGCCGACGCCCGGCACCAGCGGGCCTTCGCCTTCAATGAGCGTCACGTGGCCGACGCGCACGCCGGCCACGTCGGTGATGGCATTGAACGGGCCGGTGGGCAGCGTGCCGATGGTGATGCCGCAGTCGCGGGCGCGGGGACGGGTCATAAAAATTCTCCTGAATCGCCAATCCTGAATCTTACCCGAAAAAAGGGTGATGGTCCCCGAGCGAACCCAGGTAGGGGCGGACCTGTGTGTCCGCCCGCTTTGCGCGGATCCCCACCCTTTTTTTGGATTCCTTTACAATCCCGGCATGCTGCTCTCTCACTTTCATCCCCGCCCGGCGCTGGTGACGCGCGCCAGCACCATCACGCGCCCGCGCTACCCGGTGATCGACGCGCACAACCACCTGGGCGAGTTGTTCGGCGGCGGCTGGGACCAGCGCCCGGCGCGCGAGTTGCTGGATGTTCTGGACGAGGCCGGCGTGCGCGCGCTGGTGGACCTGGACGGCGGCTGGGGCGATGGGCTGCTGGAACGCCATCTGGACCATTTCAAAGCCGCCGCGCCGGAGCGCTTTCGCATCTTTGGCGGGGTGGACTGGGCGGCGTGGCCGGAGCATGGCGACCGCTTTGGCGAATGGGCCGCTGAGCGGCTGCGGGCGCAGCAGTTGCGCGGGGCGGAGGGGCTGAAGATTTGGAAGCCGTTCGGGCTGACGGTGCGCGACCAGCACGGCGCGCTGGCGGCAGTGGACGATGCCCGGCTGGACCCGCTGTGGGCGACGGCCGGAGAGTTGGGGCTGCCGGTGATGATCCACGTGGCCGACCCGGCCGCGTTCTTCCAGCCGCTGGACGCCGCCAACGAGCGCTGGGAAGAGCTGCACGCGCACCCGGATTGGCAATTTCCCAGCCCGCCCTTCCCGGCCTTCTACGCCATCCTGGACGGCCTGGCCCGCCTGGTGGCGCGCCATCCGCAGACCACGTTTATCGGGGCGCATGTGGGCTGCTGCGCCGAGGACCTGGGCTGGGTGGGGGCGCTGCTGGAGCGCTGCCCCAATTTCTATGTCGACATCAGCGCTCGGCTGGGCGAGCTGGGGCGGCAGCCATACACGGCGCGGCGCTTCTTCATCCGCTATGCGGACCGCATTCTGTTCGGCCTCGACACGGCCCCGCGCGCCGCCGCCTACCAGCTTTATTATCGGTTCCTGGAAAGCGACGACGAATACTTTAGCTATGGGCTGGGCGCCGCGCCCACTCAGGGGCGCTGGCAAGTGTATGGGCTCTACTTGCCGGACGAGGTGCTGGAGAAAGTGTATTACCAGAACGCGGCGCGGCTATTCGGGCTATACTCGTAACGGTTCAGGCTGTTGCAGAATGC
>JAYTFQ010000437.1:0-9220 GCA_043734225.1 Anaerolineales bacterium
CAAGCTGCGGGTGGCGCGGGCTAAGGGCGAACAGGTACTGTCCGGCACGATCATTGATCGCGAGGGGCGGCCGTCCACTGAGCCGGCCGACTTCTATGATGGGGGCGCGCTGCTGCCCTTCGGCGGTTACAAAGGCTATGGACTTAGTGTCATGATCGAGTTGGTCGGCGGCGCGCTCTCGGGCATGGCTCCGTCAATGGCGCCCCGCTATCGGCACGGCAACGGCACCATGCTGATGGCGCTGAACATACCCAACTTTATCTCGCCGGAGCAGTTTGCGGCCGAAGCCGACGAATACTGCGCCAGCCTGCATGCCACACCGACCGTGGCCGGCTTCAGCGAGGTCTTGCTGCCGGGTGAGCCTGAAATGCGCTCACGCCGCCAGCGGCTGGCCGAGGGTATTCCAATCCCCGAGTCAACCTGGCAATCCATTCAGGCATTGGCCGACGAGCTGATGCTCAAACTGTAATTCCAAGGAGACAACAAACGTGAAACTAGTGACTTTTCTGGCGAACGGCCAGATTCGCCTGGGCGCCCTTCTGCCTGCGAGCCACGAGCAGCAGATCGTAGATCTCAACCGAGCCGATCCCCGCGTGCCCGACAACATCATCGCTTTTCTGGAAGCCGGCCCGAACGCTCTGACGCTGGCGCAACAAGCATTGGCCGCGCCATCGCCGGCCGCGATACTGGCGCGTAACACCATAACGCTGAAGGCGCCCATTCCTCGGCCCGGCAAAATCATTTGTCTGGGGCTGAATTACCGCGATCACGCCATCGAGTCCAATCTGGCAATTCCTACCTACCCGGTGGTCTTCGCCAAGTTCAGCAACGTCGTCATTGGCCCCGGCGAAGCCATCGTCCTGCCCAAAATCTCGCAAGAAGTGGACTATGAAGCCGAGTTTGGCGTGGTCATCGGCAAGCGCGCGCGGGCCGTCGCCGAGGCCGACGCATTGGGCTATGTCGCCGGCTACCTGCCCTTCCACGACGTCAGCGCACGCGATTATCAGATGCGCACCAGCCAATGGGTGATTGGCAAAACCTTCGACACCTTTGGCCCCATGGGCCCGGCCCTGACCACCGCCGACGAAATCCCCGACCCGCACAATTTGAATATTCAATTGAGCATTGGCGGCGAAGTCTTGCAGTCCTCCAACACGCGCCACCTCATTTTTAATGTGAACCAGATCATCGCCCACCTGAGCGCCGTGATGACCCTCGCGCCCGGTGATGTGATTGCTACCGGCACACCCAGCGGCGTGGGCATGGCGCGCACACCCAAGCGCTTTCTCAAGCCTGGAGAAGTCGTCCGGATCGAGATCGAACGCCTGGGCGTGCTGGAAAACCCAGTTGTGGCGGAGGCCTGAGATGGCCGAGCTCAGCCAGGACGAACTCATTCAGTTGTACCGCGGGATGCTGATCATCCGCCGCACCGAGGAGCAGTTGGCGAAATCGCATCAGGCCGGCCTGATCCCGGGGGCCTGCCACACGTACGTGGGCGAGGAGGCGGTGGCAACGGGCGTGTGCGCCAACCTGCGCAACGACGACGTCGTCTTCAGCACGCACCGCGGCCACGGACACGCGCTGGCGAAAGGCGTTACTCCCCGCCAGTTGATCGCCGAGCTCTATGGGCGCGTGACGGGCGTCTCGCGCGGGCGCGGCGGCAGCATGCACCTGTTTTCGCCGGAAGTGGGCTTGATGGGCACTACCGGCATCGTTGGCCCGAACATTCTGCAGGCGGCCGGCGCCGGCTACACCTTCAAACTGCTGAAAACCGATCGCGTCAGCGTGGGTTTCTTCGGCGATGGCGCGGTGAGCAATGGCGCCTTCCATGAAGGCGTCAATCTGGCCACGGTCTGGCAACTGCCGGTGCTCTTCGTGTGCGAGAACAACCTGTACGCGACCGAGGTCGCCTTTTCGAATGCAACCCGCAACCCGCAGGTAGCTAATCGCGGCCCGGCGTATGGCGTGCCGTCGTGCGCCGTGGATGGCAACGATGTGCTGGCGGTGTACGCCGCGGCGCACGAAGCAGTTGAGCGCGCGCGCGGTGGTGGCGGGCCGACGCTGATCGAATGTCGCACCTACCGCACGCGCTCGCACGCCGAGGGCATGCGCGACGCGGGCTATCGCACTAAGGAAGAGGTGGACGACTGGAAGGCGCAGGATCCGATCCAGCACCTGAAGCAGCATCTGCAGTCTCAGGGCCTCACCCCGGCCGCGGCGCTGGAAAGCGTGGAGGCCGAG
The DNA here is from genome assembly GCA_043734225.1 of Anaerolineales bacterium. Classification (GTDB taxonomy): domain Bacteria; phylum Chloroflexota; class Anaerolineae; order Anaerolineales; family UBA6663; genus JAYTFQ01. The sequence continues at coordinate 2,242 of JAYTFQ010000437.1, forward strand.
GTACAGGCCATGGTTGAGGAAGCCGCGGAATTTGCCAAGGCCAGCGCCTGGCCCGACCCGGCGACCGCTAATGAGCACATCTACAGTGAGACCGGAGTCGGAAGCCATGCGTGAGATAACATTTGTCGATGCCACCCGCGAGGTGTTGGCTGAGGCCATGGCGCGCGACCCCTCGATCTTTGTCGTCGGGGAAGGCATCGGCGCGCGCGGCGGCAATTTCATGACGACGGCCGGGCTGTACGATCGTTTTGGCCCCGAGCGCCTGCGCGACACGCCCATCAGCGAGCGCGGCTTCGTCGGTTTGTGCACCGGCGCAGCCATGGCCGGCGCGCGGCCAATTGTCGATTTCATGTTCGTCGACTTCATCCTGGATGCCATGGGCGAGATGATCAACCAGATGGCGAAAGTCCAGTACATGAGTAGCGGGCGCTTGAAGATGCCCATTGTGCTGCGCGGCGCCATCGGCATCGGTGGGGCCTCGGCCACCCACCATTCCGGAAGTTACTATCCGACCTTCGTCAACGTGCCGGGTTTCCGAGTGGTGGTGCCCACCACGCCGTACGATGCCAAGGGTCTGTTTGCCAGCGCGCTGCAGAGCGATGACCCAGTGTTATTTTTGGAGCACAAGTCGCTGCTGTACAACAAAGGCCCTGTGCCCGAGGAAATGTACACCATCCCCTTCGGCCAGGCGCGCCGCGCTCGCGAGGGCCAGGATGTGACGGTGGTAGCCATCGCCATCGCCGTGAAAAAGACCCTGGAAGCCGCGGAACAATTGGCTCAGGATGGGATCTCGGTCGAGGTCATCGATCCGCGCACGCTGGCTCCGCTGGATATCACGACCATCCTCGAGTCGGTGCACAAAACCGGGCGACTGCTGATCGTGGACGAATGGTTTGGCCCGTGCGGGATCGGCGCGGAGATCGCGGCCCAGGTGATGGACATGGCCTTCGACGACCTGGACGCGCCGGTGCGGCGCTTGAACGGATCGCACACACCCACCCCCTACAGCCCAACGCTGGAGGCCGCTGTGGTGCCTAGCCCGCAGAGCATCCAGCAAGCGATTCGCGACCTGCTGGCCGAATGAGGCACACGAATGGCTGTTGAAATTGTCATGCCCAAATTCGGCTGGACCATGGAGGAAGGCGTGTTGGCCGAGTGGACCAAACACGACGGCGACACGGTCAAAGCGGGCGAAGTGCTGTTTACAGTCGAGAGCGACAAAGCATTGAATGAAGTCGAGTCGTTTGAAACTGGCATCCTGCGCATTCCGCCCGATTCGCCGCCGATTGGCGCAACCGTGCGCGTCGGAGCGCGCCTGGCCTACATTGTCCAGCCGGGCGAACAGGCGCCGTTTGAAAATCAACCGGCCAGCGCGGCGCCGGCGGTGCTCGCGGCCGCCGGCCCGGAAAAGGCCGCTCAGGGCGCAGGCGCGTTCGACACATCATCGCCTCAGTCCAGGTCAGCGCGGCACGCGGTGAGCCCGCGCGCTCGCCGTCTGGCAACACAATTGAATATCGACCTCGCCCAGCTTTCCGGCAGCGGCCGCACGGGTCGCGTGGTCGAGCGAGATGTGCGGGCAGCAAGCGCCTCTCGGCCGGCGCCGAACGAGGTGCGCGCCAGCCCGGTGGCGCGGCGCGCCGCCGCTGAGCTGGGGATCAATCTGGAGCAGTTGGCTGCCGCGCGCCCTGGCCAGCGTCTGGAGCGCGCCGATGTGGAAGCCGCGGCACGGCGGACTGCCGCAGCCGAAGCGCCGCCAGCCGCAGTGCCCAGCGACGCGAGCGAACAATCCGCGCCGATGAGCACAGTCCGGCGTCTGACATCCGAGCGCATGCTGGCCGGGGCACACCAGACCGCGCCGGTGACACTGACGACTGAGGCAGACGCCACCGAGCTGGTGCGATTGCGCACCCAGTTGAAAAACGACTCGCAAGCTGCGCTCCAGCCCGTCCCGAGCTACACAGACCTGATGGCGAAGCTGGTGGCGCACGCGCTGCAGGAGCATCCGGCGCTAAACGCACGTCTGGCCGGCGAGACAATTATCCAATCCAGCGCCGCGCACATCGGCCTGGCGGTGGACACGGAGCGCGGACTGCTGGTGCCAGTGGTGCGCGATGTCCAAAGCAAGGGCCTGAGGCAAATCGCCCGCGAGACGTCGGCGTTGATGGAACGCGCGCGCGCCGGACGGCTGGGCGCTGACGACCTGCGCGGCAGCACCTTCACCGTGACCAATCTTGGCATGTTTGAAATTGACGCCTTCACGCCCATCATCAATCTGCCCGAGTGCGCGATCCTGGGCATGGGCCGCATCACACCCAAGCAAGTGGTGGTGGATGCCGCCGCTGAACGCGTGGCCATCCGGCATATGATGTTTCTCAGCCTGACGTTCGACCACAGATTGGTAGACGGCGCGCCCGCGGCGCGCTGCCTGCAGCGCATTAAGCAGCTGATCGAGCAGCCTTATCTTTGGCTGGTAGGCTAAAACATGAACAACACCCCCACGGAAAACGAGGAATTAGCCCGCGCCCGCGCGGCGCTGGCGGAGGCAGGCTGCGATCTGGCGCTTCTGGCATCCGTGACGAATGTGACCTACGTGAGCGGCTTTGAAGTGCCGCACCCGCTGGGCGTTTCCGCCTCTGTGGCCTATGCGGCGCCGTTTGCGGTGCTGGCGGTAAAAGATGGCGCCACGTGGCTGGCGACCTCGGTCTTTCACACGGCGCAAGCAAAGCGCGAATCGCGCCTGGATCAATTGTTGACCTTCGCCGGGTTCGACAGTTTTCAGGCGACCGACGCGCGCGGGACTTACCTGGAGGCGGTGCGTTCCGCCTTGCAGGGGGCCGGCCTGGGCCAAACCGGCCGTTTGGGCGTCGAGGGCCGTGCCCTGCCCTACGGCGCAGCGGCCCTGATAGCCCGCGAGTTTCCAGGCGCGCAACTGGTCGAGATCGACGATGTGATGGAGGGGGCGCGCCGGATCAAAACCGCGCGCGAGATTGAGCGCCTGCGCCGGGCGGCACATATCGGCGACGTGGGACACCGCACCCTGGCCGAACTGGCGCAAACTGCCGGGCGCAATGAGTTCGATATGTACGCGGAAATCATCGCCCGGATGCAGCAGGCGGCGGGTCACGAAATCCCGGTGTCGGGCGAGTTGGTGACTGGACCGCGCACGACCACGGTGAACTATCCGGACGGACCGCGTGACCGCATCACTGAGCCGGGTGACGCCGCGCTGATGGACATCAGCCAGCGGCTTGACGGCTACTGGTCGGACTGCACCAATACCCACGTAATTGGCGGAGTGCCGCCGACCGAGACCCAAAAGAAATATGCCCGCGCCTCACAGGCGGCGTTCGCAGCGGCGGCGGAAAATCTGCGCCCCGGCAAACGCGCCTCCGAGGTCTGGGCGGCGGCCAACGCCGCCTATGAAAAGCACGGCATCCCCATGCCGCATTACATGGGCCACCAGATTGGCGCGACCGTGAACGAGTTGCCGCGTCTCGTGCCATATGACGACACCCCGATTGAGGCAAATATGGTTTTCGCCGTGGAACCGGGCGCCTACCAGGGCCCCGGCGGCAGCTTTGGCGCTCGGTCAGAGAAGATGGTCTGGGTGACCGAGACAGGCCCTGAGATTCTGTCGCAGTTTGACTGGGGCATTTAAGGCGCTGGCATGATGGATTGGAGCAGCCTGCAAGACTTTCGGGTGGTGCGGCTAAACGCCACGCTCTTTCCGCCCAGCGCGTATGAGACCAGTCTGTATCGGCAGTACAAACTGAGCCCCATCCTGGTAGAGGCTAACGCCCCAGACGACATTATCCCGTGGGTGGCGGGTTGCGACGCGCTGTTTGCCATTTCGGTGTCGCTGCCAGCCGCGGTGGTGAACAGTCTGGATCGTTGCCGCGTCATCTCGCGGCTGGGAACCGGCACCGACAAAATCGCGGTTGACCGCGCCACCGAGCGCGGCATCCTGGTGACCAACGTGCCGTATTTCTGCGTCGAAGAGCAGGCGGATCACACGCTGGCCCTGCTGCTGTCGTTGGCGCGACAAATTCCAGTGATGTCGCGCGCCATGGCAGCCGGTGAATTCGGCCGGGCCCGAAGCCTGTCACGCATCAATCAGCGTCTTGACGGCCGGACCATCGGCCTGGTGGGGTTTGGCAACAGCGCCCGCCAGGTGGCGCGCCGAGCGCAAGGATTCGGCCTGCGCGTGATTGCCACCCGGCGCAACCGGGCCGCCTCCGACCCGGCCGCGCAAGCGCTAGGCGTGGTAATGACTGACCTGGATACCGTGCTGCGCGAGGCCGACTATGTTTCATTGCACCTGCCGCTGACAAAGGAAACATATCATCTGATTGATGACCGGGCGCTGCGCTTAATGAAGCCGGACGCGATGTTGATTAACACCTCGCGCGGGGCGTTGGTGGATGAGGCCGCGCTGGTGCTGGCATTGCGCGAGGGCCGCCTGGGCGGGGCGGGGCTGGATACGTTTGAGACGATTGACGTGTTCACACCCAACGAGGCGCCTCCGGTGAGCCCGCTGTTGGAACTGGACAACGTCATCCTCACGCCGCACGTGGCGGCCGGTTCGGTCCAATCGGGAGAGGCAGTCTCGCGCGGCGGCATTGAAAACGTCGCCGCCATTCTCAGCGGGCACTGGCCGCTGCCGGGAAATATTGTCAATTGCGGGGTTATTCCGCGATTTGCGCTGCAAGACTACGATGAAGCCCTATTTGAGACGGGAGTGTCTGGATGACCCAATCAATTTTTGATTTGAGCGGCCGGGTGGCGTTGGTGACGGGCGCAGCGCGCGGCATGGGGCGGTCTACCGCCATCGCCCTGGCCGAAGCCGGCGCCGACCTGCTGATCACCGATATTAACGCCGAGGGCTTGCAGGCCACCGCCAGTCACATCACGGCGCTGGGCCGGCGTGTGATCCCCATGCCCGGCGACGTCACGGTAATTGATTTCGTGCGCTCGCTGTACGCCCGGGTCGACGCCGAGTTTGGCCGCATCGACGTGGCCGCCAACATTTATGGACCCGGCCAACTGGCCAAGCCAGAGACAGTCTCCATCGACGATGTGGCGCATGTCATTTACGGCCTGGTGGTGGCGCGTTTCTGCAGCTGCCAGGAGGCCGGCCGGCGCATGCTGGCGGCGGGCAAAGGCAGCATCATCAACGTGTGTTCCATCGGCGGCGTCACCGCTCTCGGGCGCGGCAACTTCGCCTACAGCGTGGGCATGGGCGGCGTGGCGCAGATGACGCGCGAGCTCAGCACGGAATGGAGCGGCCGCGGGGTGCGGGTGAACGCCATTCTGCCGGCGCAGGTGATGAACCCTGGATTAGAGGAGCGCATCCAGTCTGACCCCAACCTGGCGAGCAACTTCTTGCGCGGCATTCCAATCGGCCGTTTTGGTCAGCCAGACGACATCAAGGGCCTGGCGACCTTCCTGGCTTCGGACGCATCCGCCTGGATTACCGGTGCGCTGATCCCGATGGACGGCGGCAATCTAGCGATGAACGCCGGCGGCACGCCGGGTGGAAAGGGCTAATATGCGTACGAATGTAGCCAAGCAGAAGTTGTTAGCGGGCAAACCGGCCATTGGCGCCGGCGCGGTCTTGGGGTCTTACCTGGCGGTTGAGCTGTTTTCGCAGGCTGGCTTTGACTGGATTCTGGTCGACTGCCAGCACGGCAGTTGGGAAGAAGACACCGCCCTGCTCGCCTTCCGGGCCATCAGCCTGGGCAGCGCCGCGCCGATGGCGCGCGTGCGCGGCAATGATTTTGCCGCTATCGGCCGGCTGCTGGATGAAGGGGCTTTGGGCATCGTCGTGCCGCTGGTCAACTCAGCCGCCGAGGCGCGCGCCGCCGCGCACGCGGTGCGCTATCCGCCGCGCGGCGGCCGCTCAACGGGCGCCTTTTTGGCTCGCTATCACGGCGACGACTACAATGAGCATGCCAACGATGAGGTATACCTGGCGGTCCAAATCGAATCCGCCACGGCGGTTGATCACGCCGAGGAGATTTTGGCCGTGGACGGCGTAGACGGCTGCTGGATTGGGCCCAAGGACCTGGCCCGATCCATGGGTGTTGACATTGATACACCCGCGGGCCGCCAGGCCCACGAGGACGCCATCCTGCGCGTGCTGGCCGCCTGCCGAAAAACTGGCAAAATACCGGGCATTGATGGCGACGGCGAAGCGCAGGCCCGCCGCTGGCTCGGCCATGGCTTCCAGTTCGTGACCACCATCAGCGATGCTGGGCTGCTCATCAATGGTGGACACACAATCCTGGAAAATCTGCGTCGCTCAGCCTGATGCCACGGCCAGACACTGATAGACTACACGTACGAAAAATGGGAGCCTCCTAATGTCCTTGTTCAAAATTGTCATCACCGATTTCGGGGATCCTAGTCACGAACTCGAAGAAGCCGAACTGCGAGCCTCTGGTTTGGACTATGAACTCGTTCGGCTGAACATACGCTCCGCGGACGAATTGATTCCGCATGTCGCCGACGCGGATGCGCTGATTGTCCAATGGGCCTCCATCAGCCGGCCGGTCATCGAAGCCCTGCAAAAGTGCCGCGTGATCTCGCGCTATGGGATCGGCGTGGATATGGTTGACCTGGAGGCGGCCAGCGAGCGCGGCATCCCGGTCTGCAATGTGCCCGACTACTGCATTGACGAGGTCAGCACCCATACCATCGCCTTCGTGTTGGCGCTCAATCGGCGCTTGTTGCCTCAAGCTGCGCATGTGGCCGCGGGCAAGTGGGGCGGCGCGCCCGGGGGCATGCCGGCGCGCCTGAGCATGCAGAGCATGGGCGTGCTGGGGCTGGGACGCATTGGCCGCGAGGTGGCGCGCAAGGCCCAGGGCATGGGTTTGAAAGTCTTGGCGCATGACCCCTATTTGCAGCCGGACCTGGCCCAGGCGCTGGGGGTCGAATTGCTCGGGCTGGATGAGCTGCTGCGCCGCTCAGATTACCTGAG
>JAYTFQ010000438.1:0-2593 GCA_043734225.1 Anaerolineales bacterium
ATAACACATAGGGAAAAACGTATGCTGCCCGCGGTCGATTGCATCGACCGCGGGCAGCATACGTTTTCCCCAAACTTTCAAGCGCTAGTTATTAACGCCGGCCAGCATGGCCTGCATGTAGCCGAGGGTGTAGGCGGCGCTGATCTGGCTGCTGCCGGCGATCTGCGGGATGTGGTCCAGGATCATGATGCCGTTGTAGTTCACCTGGCGCAGGGCCACCATCACCTGGCGCATGTCCATGTAGCCGTTGTCCAGGAAAGTCTCGGTGAAATGCGGCAGCGGCTGGTCCACGTTGCGGAAGTGGACCTTGAAGATTTTGCCCTGGCTGCCGAAGTGCTGGATGGTCTCCAGCACGCCGCGGCCCATGAGCGGGCCGCCTTCCAGCCAGCAGCCCACGCACAGGCACATGCCCACGTTGGGGCTGTCGGCGATCTCCAGCGCGCGCGCGTAGCCGTCGAAGCTGCTGAAGATGCAGCGCGGCACGCCGCCCAGCTCCGGCTGGGGCGGGTCGTCCGGGTGGATGCCGATGAGCACGCCCAACTGCTCGGCCAGCGGCGCCACGGCCTCAATGAAGTAGGTGTAGTTGTCCCAAATCTCAGCCTGCGAAAAGACCCGCCCGTGCGACAGCGGCTGGTCGTACGGCCGTCCGTCCCAGTTGCCCACGGCCTCGTGGTTCAGATCGAAGACGCGCGCCGAAGCGCCGCGGACGGTGGCGCGCGGCGAGCTCCAGATGCCGTTGGCCATGTGGGCGTAGGTGGTGTAGGGGATGCCGGCGGCGGCCAGGTTGCGCAGGTGCTGCTTGTATTCCTCGATCTTGGCCTCGCGCCCGGGCAGGCCGAGCACGATTTCATCCTGGTTGTGGACGTTGGCGTTGCCCATGCCATACAGGGTCAGCCCGGCATCGGCGAAGAACTGGCGCCGGCCGGCATAATAATCCGGTGTGACCTTGGGCGGCCTGGTCCAGGTGGTGACGTACTGGATGCCCATGCCCTGGAGCATGGCCAGATCGTCGGGCGTGGGCTCGGAGGCAATGTTGTGGGCAATCTTGATGCCCGGGGGGAGGTGCAGCTCATCAAGGATCATCGTTTTTTGTCCTGAATAGGAAAACGGCGGTGCTTAACCTATTATAAAGGAAATCAAAGAGAGTCTTTGAAAAGGCGCGCTGCGCGCCGGGGCGTTGCACTACGGCTTTTCCCTTTTCTATTGACTCATTACGCCGTCCGTGCCTGGCGGTTGAAACCGCGCCTACAAATGCACAACCCGCAACTGCGTTCGGCAGGTGAGTCGGCCTTCGCCGACTCTTTTTGGCCTATCTAGCCCGCGAAGGCGGGCTTAGTGCCTTTGTTGCTGCGACCTTGGTCGCCCGACACGATTTTGGAAAAGCCTGGCGCGCAGCATGCTTTTTCAATTGCCAAATCCCGGCGCCGCCTGTAAACTTAGCCTTCATCGTTGTAAAGCTGCATCATATTGGCGGATGGGCCGCGCGGGCCTGGCCGGCCGGGCTGTGGGCCAGGCGCGGGCCGGCCGCATTGCATGGCGCGGCACGGTGGGGGCAAGATGGACGTTCAGCATTCGCTTTCGATCTATGCGCTCGGGCCGGTGCAGGTGCTGCGCGGCGAGCAACTGTTGAGCGACTGGGCCTACCTCGACTCAGCCGAGCTGTTTTTCTTCCTGCTGCAGCACACCCGCAAACCCAAACGCAAACCCGGCACGGGCCCGCTGCGCCAGGAAGACCTGCACGGCAAAACCCGGGAACAGATCGGGCTGGAGCTGTGGCCGGATGCCTCCCCTAAGCAGCTCACCTCCAACCTTAAAGCGCGCCTGTACGATCTGCGCCACGTGCTGGGCGACGGCGAGTGGATCCTCTGGGACAACGGGCAATACAAATTCAACGCCACCAAGGACTACTGGTTCGATGTGGAGGCCTTTGAAGAGCAGGTGGCCGAGGCCGGCCGGCTGCAGGCCCAGGCGCCGGCGCAGGCCATCGCCTGCCTGCAAGCCGCGGCGCAGCTCTATCGCGGGGATTTTCTGGCCGACCTGCGCCCGCGCCGGGCGCGCAGCAAGGAGCAGGGCTTTGAAGACGAGGCCGAGTGGTCGGGGCGCGAGTGGCACATCGCGCACCAAGAAGCGCTGCAAACCGCCCACCGCCACGCGCTGCACACGCTGGGCCAACTGCTCTTTCGCGCCCAGGACTTTGAGCAGGCGGCGGAGATTTATCGGCGCGCCGCCGCCGGCGACGACTATGACGACGAAGCCCACCACGGCCTGATGATGTGCCTGGCGTTGCAGGGCAAGCGCAGCCAGGCGCTGGAGCAATATCGCCGGCTGCTGAAGCGCCGGGCCGACACGCCGCCCGTGCCGGAGATTGTGGCGCTGGCCGAGCGGCTGAAGCGCGGCGAGGAGCTGGCGCCCAGGCCGCCCGCGCCCGCCCCGGCGCCGCACCCCGCGCCCGAAGCGGACCAGGCGCCCAAGCCTGCCGCGCCAGCCTCCGTCTCCGCGCCCTTTCAGGTGCCCATGGACCTGCCGCGCTTTGTGGGCCGCGAGTCGGAGCTGGCCGCTGTGCGGGCGGCGCTGGCGGCTGGCGGCGACGCCG
>JAYTFQ010000439.1:0-10885 GCA_043734225.1 Anaerolineales bacterium
CACTTCGCACGACACCACCGGCCGGCCGGCGGCCATGGCCTCCAGTTGGACGATGCCAAAGGCCTCGCTGCGTTCGATGGAGGGCAGGGTAAACACCTCGCAGGCCTGGTATAAGGCGGGCAGGGTGCGCTCTTGCTGGCCGAGGAACACCACCCGGTCGGCTACGCCCAGTTTGGCGGCCAATTGCGCCAGCTCGGCCTGGCGCCAGGTGCTTTCGCCGCCGGCCAGCAGGGCGCGGCCGGCCACCTGGGGCATGGCCTGGATCAGGTATTCCACCCCCTTGTAGTAGCGCAGTTGGCCGACGAACAAGATCAGGCGCTCGCCGTACTGGGCGCGGATGGCCGCCGCCTCTGCGGTGTGGCTGGCTTCAAAGCGGCTGGTCTCGATGCCGTAAGGGATCACCGTGCAGCGGGCGGCCAGGGGTGCCAGGAATGGCGAAGTTTCGACATAGCGCGGGCTGGTGGCAACGATGCCATCGGCCCGCGCCAGGGTGCGCCGCAGCAGCGGCGCGTACAGCCGCCGCAGCCCCTTCTGACGGACGATATCACTGTGGTAGGTGATAACGGTGCGCTGGGCGCGGCCGAAAAGCGCCTGAGCCAGATCACCGACCGGGTAGGGAAAGTGCAAATGCGCGATATCCGGGCGCTGGCGCAGCAGTGCCAGCGGCAGCGCCAGACTCAGCGGCGTAGAGGCCAATGTGGCCAGCCGCCCGGCGAAAATGACGCGCACGCCGTTCTGCCGTTCCACCCGCGTGCGCCAGGTGGGGCCGGTGGTTAGCACCGTCACCTCGTGGCCGCGGCTGGCCTGGGCCTCGGCCAGCAGGCGCAGGTGGTTCTCGATGCCGCCGACCACGGGGTAGTAGTCCTTGTAGATGTGCAGGATTTTCATCGTCATCGTTCGAGCGCGGCGCTACGGCGCAGGCAGGCGCAGGACCGTCACCGCATCCTGGCCGCCCGGTTTGGGGAATTGTGCCACGGCCGTAGCTTGCGGGAATGCTGCCTGCCAGTCGGCCGACCATTGAAGGCTTGAGCCGACCACGACATAGGTCACGGCGGCCTCCGGCAGCCAGGCCCGCACCTGTGCCATTTGTTGGCCGCTGTCCTGGTTCTGCCCGCTGACAATCTGCACCTGGCGCAGGCGCGGCCACAGACTGGCTGGCAGGTAGGCGCGCAAGCGAGCCTCGTCTTGAATATTGAGTAGGATTACCTGGCCGGATACTGGGTCGGTCGGCAGGCGGTTGGCCAGGTAGACCGCTGCCTCCGGAAGGCCATAGCCCGCCGGTGGACCGGTCACGTACGCGAAAAGGTCAATGACGGGCAACGCGGCGCGGCTCGGATCGCGCAGAATAGACCAATTGAGCGGCATAGTCGGAATGCTTAGGGCCACGATGCATGCGATCAAGAGCGGCGCGGCCATCGACTTTGCCGTCAAGCGTGACCGGCGGCTAGTCCACAATGCGATGAGCTTTTCAATGGTAGTCGCGGCGCCCCAGCCGACAACCATCAATAAGAGTGGCAAAACGGGCCATATATAACGTGGAACCCAATAGCTGGACACACATACGAATATTGTCAGCCAGATGCCACTGGCACCAGTCAACAGGCGAGCTAAGGGGGGACCAAACCAGGCCGAGAGCCAGGCTGCCACCAGGCCCAACGTGAGCGGCCAACCCAGATAAAGACCCGCCCACGCCACAAGCGAAGCGAGATTCTTAATTGGACCGCTGGCCTGGCCGCCGAGGGCTGACTTGAGCAGGATTTCATCGAAGCCAAACCCGATTGGGCTGGCGTTTGCCCACCAACGATAGCCGCCGATCGCGACAATGCCGGCCGCGAAAAAGGCAGGAATTAACAATAGCCAGAAGGCGTTGGTGCGCCCGCTTGATGATCGTGTTGCCGGTGCCAGCATTGATATCCCGACCGGCAGGCTAAAGAAAAACAAACTGACGGGCAGTTTGGCCAACGCGGCCAGCACAAATAGGGCGCCTGCCAGCAAAGCCATGATCGGCCGGACACGATTGGCATGCAGCACATGCCAGGCCACATCGAGAGCAGGGACCACAAGTGCACCGAGCACAACATCCGGTGTTGCGAGGCGTTCAAAATACAAAGTAAAGGGCACCAACACCCAAAGTAGCGCCGTGGCCAGAGCGGCAGACGGCGACAGGGCTTTGGCCGCCAGATGCGCGGCCGATGCCAGTCCGAGAGCGCTGACCAGCACAATGCCCAGACGAGCGGCCAATGACTGGTTGCCAACAAGAGCTAATAGCGTGGCGATGAGCCATGCCATCAGGGGCTTGCCTTGGCCCCAACCGCGCGAGAGATCCCCGAGCAGGACCTGGCGGCCAAACCACAAATAAATGCCCTCGTCGGTAAATAGTGGCATTTGCGTCAGGTTGATCAGCCGTGTGGCCGCATAGACCAGGCCAAGGCCGACCCAGGCCAGGGTGGCGGCGCTCAGCGGCCAGCGGCGCGGCTGTGGCGGCGTCATTGTCGCGCCCCATGGCTCGGGTCCAGGGCGGCGCGATAAACGGCCAGTGTCTGCCGCGCGGTGCGCTCCCAGGTGAACTGGCGCGCCTGTTCCAAACCGCGCCGCGCCAACTCCTGACGCAGCGCCTCGTCGCCCAACGCTTGTGCCAGCGCCGCGGCCAGGGCCGCCTCGTCCAGTGGGTCAAACAACAGGGCTGCCTCGCCCATTACTTCTAACAGCGGCGGGGTGTTCGAACAAACCACTGGCGTGCCACAGGCCATGGCTTCCTGAGGCGGCAGGCCATAGCCCTCATACAGCGATGGGAACACGAATAGCCGAGCGCCACCATACAGCGCCGGCATATCGCGGCCCGGCACCGGCCCGAGGAATGTGACATTCGCCCTGAGCGCCTGCGCGGCCAGTTTGGCTTCCGGATAGCGCTCATCCCAATGCCCGGCGATGACCAGCGGCACTTGTGCCGTGATTGGCCCCACCCGGGCATACGCGCGCACTAGCCGGAGAAGGTTTTTGTGCGGCTTGTTGCTACCCAAATATAAGACGTAGCTGGGCGGCAAGGCGTAGCGCGCCCGCAGGGCGGCGACTTCAGCGGCGGCCGGCGGCTGGAAGATGGGATCGGGGGCATAGGGCACAACGGTCAGCCGCCTCGGCGCCAGGCCCAGACGCGCCGTCAGATCGCGGGCGCTGGCTTGTGAGGCCGTGATTACTTGCCGCGCCCGGCGCGCGGCCAGCCGCATGCTCACGCCAATCATCAGCCGCGTTGGAGCGGAATAGTCCTCCGGATAGCGAAAGGGGATCAGGTCGTGAATGGTGACCACGATCGGGCAGCCGGGCCAATAGGGCATGACGTAATAGGGCGAGTGATAAATGCATGGTTTTAGCCCGCGCAGAAGGGCCGGCACGCGCCACTGCTCACTCAAAGAGAAATTGCCGGCCTGGACCTCAACCAGGCGCAGGGGAGCGTGGGTGGCCAGCTGTGACAGATCAAAGCGGGTGTTGGTTTGGCGCGGGTCGTACAGCACCAGCAATTCGTCGCCGGGCGGCAGCAGCTCGGCGAGCGCGCCGGCCAAATTAAACGTGTAGCGCCCAATGCCGGGGAAATGGTCGGCAATGGTCCGGCCATCAAGCACGACGCGCATGCCGGGCCTCCACCACGCTCTGGTACACGGCCAGTGTCTGCTGGGCGGCGGCTTCCCAGGTGAACAGGCGGGCCTGGGCCAGGCCGCGGCCGCGCAGCTCAAGCCGCAGGGCGGGGTCAGCCAGGAGCCGGTGCAGGGCTTCTGCCCAGGCCTGGGCGTCATCCGGCGGCACCAACAGCCCGGCCTCGCCGATAACCTCCGGCAGGCTGGAGGCATTCGAGCACACCACTGGCACCCCGCTGGCCATGGCCTCCAGCGGCGGCAAGCCAAAGCCCTCAAAGTGCGATGGAAAGGCGAACACCTCGGCCGCGTTCAGCAAGGCCGGCAAGTGTTCGTCTGGCACAAAGCCAGTCAAGGTCACCATGTCTTGCAGGCCCAGTGCGCTAAGGCGATCGAAAAAACTCTGGTACAGCCAGCCCTTGCCGCCCGCGATAACCAGGCCGACATCCGGGTGCCGCGCCCGCAGGGCGGCAAAGGCCTCCAGCAGCGTGGGCAAATTCTTGCGCGGTTCGATGGTGCTGACGAACAGGATGAAGCGCGCCGGCAGGCGGTAGGTCTGGCGGACCGCCCTGACGAGGTCGGGCGCGACATCGGGGGTGAAGCGCGGCTCAACGCCCTCGGGTATGACGACGACCTTGGCCGGGTCAAGCCGGTAGTGTTCCAATGCATCGCGCCGGGTGCTCTCGGAGATGGCGATGATGCGCTCGGCCTGCGCCAGGAAGCGCGGCATCATCCAGGTGAGAAACAAACGATTTTGCAGCAGATGATATTGGGGATAACGGATGTAAGCGATATCATGCAAGGTGAACACGCTCGGCACCTGGCGCAGCCGCGGCAAGAGATGCTCCGTGGCGTGATACAGCGCCAGCCCGGAAAAAATCGAATCCAACGCAGGGCCTCCGAAATAGGTGGCGGCGGCGCGCAGCCGCCAGGGTTTGCGCGCCAGGTTCACGGTCCGGGTGGGAAGAGCGCTCAGCGGCGGGGCCAGCCGCGACCCGCGCGGGTCGTTGATAAATGCTGTTAGGGGCGCCCCCAGCGCCAGCAGGGCCTGGCCCAGGCTGGCGGCGTAGCGGCCCAGCCCGGCCCGCTCCTGCGCGGCGGCGGAGAGATCGAGGCCGTACATCAGCCGGCCAACCGCTGGTAGATGGGCAGCAGCCAGCGCAGCAGCCACTGCGCGGTTGGTGAATAGTGCTTGCGGTAAAAGTAGCGCAGGCTTTGCGAGTAGGCGCCGCGCGCGGCTGGGTTGGCGGCGATGCTTTGGCCGCCCAGGTGGATTACGCGCGCCTGGGGCACCAGGTAAATTTTCCAGCCGGCCTGCCGCAGGCGCAGGCACCAATCGGTGTCTTCGAAATACATGAAGATATTTTCGTCCAGCATGCCGGCTTGCGCGATGGCGGCGCGGCGCGCCAGCAGGCACGCGCCTGACACCCAATCCACGGCCTGGGCCTGCGCCGCGCCCCAATCGTGCAGGTAGCGCCGGCGCCATAGCCGGTTGAAACCGCGCGCCAGCAGGTAGCCGATAGTCGGGTCGCTGCCAAACCCGAAGGGCTGCGGGCTGCCATCCGGGCGCATCAACTGCGGCCCCACCGCGCCGGCCTCCGGGTGGGCGGCCAGAAAATCCAGCAGGCTGGCCAGCGCCCCGCGCGGCACCCGGGTGTCGCTGTTGAGCAGCATCACCAGCGGCGCCTGGCTGGCGGCCAGGCCCTGGTTGTTGGCCCGCGCATAGCCGGCGTTGGCGGTGTTTTCAATGAGCTGCACCTCTGGAAATTCGCGCTGCACCACGGTCGGACTGCCATCGGTTGAGGCGTTGTCGACCACGACGATTTCGAGGTTAAGACCGGCGCTGCCGCCGCGCAGGGATTGCAGGCAATCGCGCAGAAGGGCCGCAGTGTTCCAATTGACGATGACCACTGAAAGTTGAAATGGGTCCAGCGAACCGGCCGGTGGCAGCGGGCCTTCAGACGGCATGCGCAGCCTCGGAAACCAGGCGGCGATAGACCGCCGCCGTGCGGGCGGCGATCACGGCTTGCGAATAGTTTTCCTGCACCCGCGCGCGGCCGCGCTGGGCCAGTGCCTGCCTCAGCGCCGGCGCGTCTCGCAAATGCTCCAGGCAAGCGGCCAGGGCAGCGGCATCGCCTTCGGGAAATATCAGCCCGGCCTCGCCAATGACTTCGGGTATGGCGCCTGAGCTAGACCCAACCACCGGCACCCCGCAGGCCATGGCCTCGGTCAGCACCCGGCCGAATTGCTCTTTCCAAACGGGTGTGGTTAGCGAGGGCAGCACCAGAACATCCAATTGGCACAGATAGGCGGCCAGCGCCGCCGGCCGCATGGCGGGCACAAACTGCACGCGCCCTGCCAGACCCAGCGCCACGGCGCGCGCCTGCAGCGCGGCCTGCTCTGGCCCGGCGCCAATCAGGCGCAGGGCCAGCGCCGGATGGGTTTGGGCCGCCGCCTCCAGCAGGGTGTGCAGCCCCTTTTCGGGCACAAACCGGCCGGCATAACCGGCCACGAATTCCTGGCCGGCCGGCCGATCCGGGCACGGCCGAAACGTCTCCAGGTCCACACCGACGGCCGGCAAGACCTCCGTCTCACCGTGATAGCTGTGCCGGCGCAGGATGTCCTCAGCCTCCTGATTGGCGCACAGCACCGCGTCCGTCGCCTGCAGCGTCTGCCGCGTCAGCCAGCGCACCTCTGGCCGACGCGGACGATCCACGTTTTGCCAGGTATTAAGTATTAACCGCGCGCGCGGCGCAAAGATCGCCCGCGCCCACGCGACTTGCAGGGCGGCCAGGCTGTCAGGCTCCTCTTCAGCATGGATGACATCGGGTTGATACTGACGCAAGCCGAACCCCACAGTCTGGTAGACCGCGCGGTGAGGATCTTCGGGACGACCCAGCATCGGCAGCGACACTTGATCTCGGCGGCCATCTTCGGCTAGCTCGGTCGCTGCCAGCAGGTCGTCGCGCCAGGCCGCCGGGCGCACATGGCGCACGGTCAGCCCCTCCATCTGGGCCAGCAGGCGCACCTTGCGATCCATGGTTGGGTCACGGTAGCGGGCAATGAACAGAATACGCATCAGCTTGGCTTGAATGCCAGCGCTTCTAAGGTGGTAAAAACGTTTTCGCCGTGGTGGGCCAGGCGATGCCAGCCCCAGCCCGCCACGCGAATGGCGCGCCAGGTCCATAAAGCCGCCGGCCAGGCGCTGGCTTGTCCTTCCACAAGGCCTCGCCGCAGCGGATCGCTGAGCCGGCGCAGCCAGCGCGGCAAGCGCGGCAAGGGGGCGACGCCGGCCACACGGATGCGTTCAAAGCCGGCCCGGCGCAGGGCCTCAGTCAGCGTGGCGCTTGTGAAGTACAGCAGGTGCGAGGGCGGCTGGTATCCGGTCCAGGCCTCTGGCTCGCGTTCGGCCTGCCAATGATCGGTGTTGGGCGTGGACAGCATCAGCGCGCCGCCCGGCCGCAGGCGCTCCAACAAACGGCGCAGCTCGGCCACCGGTCGTGGCAAATGCTCGATCACTTCCCACAGGCTGATGGCATCGAACGGGTCGGGCGGCAGTTGGGCCAGGTCGCTGGCGATGGGTACCCCCAGCGTTTGCTCGGCCTGGCGGGCCATGGCGGCTGATAACTCTACCCCCGCAATCTGCCAGCCGTCCTGCTGCGCCAGTTGCAGAAAGTACCCGGCTGCGCAGCCGTAATCGAGGAGCCGGCCGCGCGCTCGGAATTGGACGTTCAGTGTGCGCAGCCGGCGCTGGAACAGCGGCAGCAAGGCTTTGCGCATGTCGGCGTAGCTGCGGTAGCCCTGGGCGGCATCGCCCTCAAAGTATTCGCCGGCTTGATAGTGGGCGGCCAGGAATTCGTCTGACGGGATGGGGCTGACGTAGATCGTGGCGCAGACTGCGCAGCGCACCAGGTTGTAGCCGTCTTTGTTCCAGACTGGGGTCGAGCCAACGCCGCGGCAGATGGGGCAGACGGCCAATTGGACCGCGGCCTGCGGCAGGGATGTGCTCACAACAACATCCGGCGCGCCAGGCACGGCAGGCTGGACCACAGCCGCTGCAACGGGTTAGCGCCCGCCGCGCGCAAGTCGTCCAGCAGGGCATCCAGCATTTGCAGATGGGTGTAGACGGACTGGCGGGCGTGCTGCACCTCGGCCGGGGCCGCCGAGCGCAGCCGGGCGCAGCGGCGGAAGCCCGGCGCGGTCACCGCCGCCAGCAGGTCGCTGACGCGGCGCGTGTAGCTGTGCTGTTCCAGCGTGCGGCGTTGGCCGGCCTGGGCAATGGCCAGCCGCTCGGGCTCGTGGGCCAGATAGTGGCTGATCTTGTCCAGCAGGTCAGCGTCATCCTGATAGGTCACTATTTCGCGCCCAATCTCAAATAGCTCGCCCAGCCCATTGGCGGCGCCATCCGTCAGGGTTAGCGCCCCGCAGGCGCTGGCCTCAAACAGGCGCATGGTCACATCACCAGCGATGCTGGAGTTGACCACCAGCCGCGACTGGCTGTAGACCTCGCCCACCTGTGGCGGCGTATACGTGCGGTAAAAGTCATTGGTCTTGAAGGTCTTGGCCAGCCACTGCAGCCGGCGGGCGCGGGCGGTGCCGCGATGGGCCCGGGCCAGGTTGCCCACAAAACCCACCTCGAAAACGCGTGGCCGCTGATGGTCATAGTGTACGTCGGTGGCCGCGGCCGGGGGCAGCCAATACACCTGATCATGGCCGGCTGCTCGCCGAAAACGCTCCAGATAGTCTTTTTGGGCCACAAACACGGCGTCAAAAAACTGCGCCGCCTCCTGCCGCCAAGTGCCCAAGTGCACATCCACAATGTAGGCGGCCGTGGGCACCGGCGCTCGCTCGATGTCGCGCGGAAAATAGCGTCCGGCCGGGTCCACCCACAGATACAGGTCAGCCGGTTGGCTCAGCCCGGCCAGCACCTCCGGCAGGGGCAGATTGTCATAGCCGGCGCGCGCCGTACCCGCCAGGCCGACATACGTCACCGTGTGCCCGATTCCGCGCAGGGCGCGCTCAAAATGATAACCCAGCGAGGTCTCGAACCAATTGTAGCCCAGCGCCACATGCATGCCGTCCGCGCCTTTGCCCGTTCTCAGCGCCCCGGCGCGCCAAGTTGGCCATCCAGTCGCTGCTCCAGCGCGGCATGGCCCTCCGGCGTGCCAATGTCAATAAATGTTCCGGCCAGCGTCACACCGAACAGCCCGGCGCCCTCAGCCACCAGCGCTGGAAAGGTCGCATATTCGATGGAGACAGCCTGCCCAGCCGGAATGATTTCCAAAATCGATGGCTCCAACACATACGCGCCGGCGTTGACCAGCCCGGCCGGCGCTGTCGCCGCTTGTTTTTCGATAAATCGCTCGATGCGGCCGTCCGGCGCGAGCTGCACCTGCCCGTAACGCGAGCAATCGTCCACGCGCAGCAGACCCAGACTGCCTATGGCGCCGCGCCCGGTTTGCTGTCGATGCTGCCGAACCAGGTCCTGATAATCCGTGTCCAGATACGTGTCGCCGTTGAGCACCAGCGCCGCGCCGGACCAGTAGCCGGCGGCTTGCTTCAGCGCACCGGCCGTGCCCAGCGGCTCCGGTTCACGGGAATAGTCTATCTGAATGCCCCAGCGCGCGCCGTCGCCAAAGTAGTCGACGATCTGCTCCGCCCGGTACCCGACACACAAGACGAAGTCGTGGAAACCCTGGCCGCCCAACAGTGACAACTGGCGCTCGAGAAAGGGCTTGCCCGCCACTGGCACCATCGGTTTGGGCTGATCGGGGAACAGCGCCCGCAGCCGGGTGCCGCGCCCGCCGGCCAGGATGAAGACGCGGCAGAGCTCGGGCATCATTGGCGCGTCTCCGCGAAGACGCGCTGGATGACCCGCGCGTAGCCCGGCACGCTGTGATAATCGGCGTAGGCGGCCTGCATACGCGCCAGTTGGGCCGGCAGCGTCGGGTCGCGCGCCACCCGCAGCAGGTCGGCCAGAATCGTCGGGCTGTCCCAATCCAGAATCAATTGCTCCAGGTGATGCTGGCGCAACTCGTGGGCCATCCAGGTGCCGTCGGTGACGACCGGCGTGCGTCCCGCCACAATGGCTTCCACGAAAATGCCGGACGTGCGCGCTCTGAAACGCGTGGGGTCATAGGGCAGCAATACCAGGTCGGCGCGCTGCATCCAGGCGATATAAGCGCTGCGCGGCAAGACATCCGGCAGAAGGCGTACCTGGCAGGCGCCGGGCACGGCCGCGAGATTCGCCGACTGGGAGGCCACTACCTCAAATGAGGCGGCTTCAGGGCATTGGATGGCGGCCAGTTTTCGAACCGTCTCCAATCCTTTTTCCGGCAAGGCCTGACCGGGCAGCCAGGCGACGATCAATTCGGGCAGGGCTGGTGTCCGGGCGCCCTCAGCGGCGAGGTGCGCGGTGTGCGGGATAGGCAGCAGGTAGGCTTTCCGGCTAGCAAGCGACGGCGCATTGACCAGAACTTCACTGTCCGAGAGATGGACCAACCGGCCGCCGACCAACGCCGTCATCCATCCAATGAGGAAATCGTTGGCCCGGTCCGACCCATTCTCGCCGGCCTCGAGACGGTGGACGAGCCAGATATAAAACGATTGGCGCCGCGGGACACAGGCCAAAGCCAGCGTGAAGGGCAGCAGGTGAACGGTCTCAAACCATTCCAGGAACAAAATGATTGGGCGTTGCTCACGGGACTGTCTGTTCAAAAAACCGACCAGCGACGCGAAGAGCTGCCACCCTTTGACGAGTTTCCCCAGCGGTCCATGGGTCACCCAGGCATTGGGGCTGCCCAGGCACTTCTCCCAGCCGGCCGGCAAATCGGTCACACGCGCTGCGGCGCGCACCGCCGCGCGATGCTCCCAGCCCGCCAGGCGGGCCGCCTCACCGGCAGCCTTGTTGTATTCAAAGACATGGCCGCGCTCGCTGTCCAGCGTAAACAAGAACGAGGTGAACAACGGTGCAGCGTTAGCGGCCGGCAGGGTCATCGCAGCAATCGACACATTCCTGCCAGAACCAATTGAGCGTTGCCGTCCGACCCGCGGGTCGGTATGGCGCGCCTCTGGCATCAGGCGACGCCGGCAATTCTACCGGGTTTTGTGCTTTATGTGAAAGAGAACATCGAATTGCACGTGAGTCGCCGGCCTTGGGTCACTGTTGGCCCCAAGTAGTAATGTCCCCTTTGTCCCAAATAGAAATGTCCCCTCCGACTGGCCCCGGGCGCTAGTCGTGGGACACTCTTTCGTGGATA
>JAYTFQ010000440.1:0-7043 GCA_043734225.1 Anaerolineales bacterium
TATCCACGAAAGAGTGTCCCACGACTAGCGCCCGGAGCCAGTCGGAGGGGACATTTCTATTTGGGACAAAGGGGACATTACTACTTGGGGCCAACAGGCCCAAATCGGCCATAGCCTGGGGCTTTCTTAAAGTCGCGTCGGGCGACTGAAGTCGCTGCAACAAAAGCACGAAGCCCACCTGCGTGGGCTGGATCTGTGTAGGCCGAGTCGCTGCACGCGATAAGGCGGCGAAGGCACGACCCACAACTGCGTTGCGGCAGGTGAGCCCACCTGCGTGGGCTGGATCTGTGTAGGCCGAGTCGTGGCACACGAGGCGTCAACCGCTGGGCACCGACGGCGCAAGAGGCCAGGAAAAGTGAAAGAGCCCGGCAGTGGGGGGTGCCTGTCTCATTTCATGTGGCGGGTGTGGCGGGTGTGGCTTTAACCTTCAAAATCAGGCAAATGGTGAAAAATCATGTGGCTTTAAGGCCCAACACATGTGGCTTTAAGACCAGCACAGGTGGCAAAGGTAAATCGAACCGGGCGGCCCCTCGGGCCGCCCGGTTGTTCAGCGCCGCCTGGCAGCGACTATTTCAGCCAGCTCTCGATGGCCACCACCGCCTTGGTGTAGGTATCCAACGCTGCTGCCACGTCTTTAGGCGCCACCGAGGGGTTCGTGTCGTTCGCCCACTGCACCAAATCGGCGCCCAGCGGTTTGGGGTCCGGTTTGTTGCCGACTGCCCCAATATTGTTCAGCGCCTGGGTGATATCGCGGCTGGCCTTGTGCACGCCGGCGTTGAACTTCTTGGCGACGCTGATGGCCAGAGTTGGGCTGTAGGGCACATTCCGGCGGCGCGGGTAGGCGCCGGGCCCGCCCACATCCTTGATAAACGCGACGCCGCGCGCCACGGTGTCTTGGAGCGCCTTCAGGTGCACGCCGGCCGTCAACTGCTCCAGCTCGTGCTTTTCGGTGTCGAAATCGGTGAGCTTGATGTCGGTGATGTGCTTGGCCTGGGCCTTGAGGCCGGTTTCAAGCCGCGTGGCGGCCGACTTGGCCGTGCTGGACAGGCCCTTGAGGTTCTTGGTGAGCGTGGCTTTGTTGGCGGCCGCGGTGGCGGCGTGGGCGGCCGCGGCTGCCTTGCCGTTCAGTTCGGTCTGGGCCTTCAGCTTGGCGTTGTCCCAATCCACCGGCCGCGGGCACACCTTGCCCTGTGCCTTGATCAGGTCCCACATGTCCGGCTGACAATGGTCGCGCAAGATTGTGCGGTTCATCCGGCCGGTGGTAAGCTTTGCCCATTCCGCGCGTCATCGATACGGCCACGCCAGCCGGTTGCGAGCTAGCGGCAGATGAATGAGGACTCGTTGCCAACTATCGTCATCACCGGCTGCTCTACAGGTTTCGGCCGCCTGACTGCCTTTCACCTGGCCCGGCACGGCTGGCAGGTGCTGGCCACTGTCCGCCAGGAGGCGCAGCGCGCCGAGCTGCTGGCCGAGGCCGCCGCCCAAAGCCTGGCCGACCGGCTGTCTGTCATCGTGTGCGACATCACCGCCCCGGCCGACGTTCAGCGCCTGGCGCAAGCCGCGGCCGCGCGCGGCCCGGGCCTGGACGCCCTGCTCAACAATGCCGGCACCAACTACCCCGGTCCGCTGGAGCGCCTGCCCCTCGACACCCTGCGGACCCAATTTGAAATCAATCTATTCGCGCAGTTGGCCGTCACCCAGGCGCTGCTGCCGGCCATCAAAACCGCGCGCGGCAGCGTGCTCAACGTCAGCAGCACCGGCGGCAGCCTGATGGTCCCGCTGTCCGGCGCGTATGCCATGAGCAAAAGCGCCTTGGAAGCCATGAGCGAAGTGCTGCGCCTGGAGCTGGCGCATTTTGGCGTCAAGGTGGTGGTGATTGTGCCCGGCCCCAGCCCCACGCCTATTTGGGAAACGGGCCTGCGCCGCGCCCACACCACCCCCGCCTATGCGGATTTGGGCGAGTATGCCGCCTTCGCGGCGGAAGTTGAACGGCGCGCCCGGCAGTTGGCGGCGCAAGGCTTCCCGCCCGAGCTATTCGCGCACACCGTCCTGCGCATCCTCAACAGCCGGCGGCCGGCTACCGTCTATTACGTGCCGCGTTCCGCCGCGCTCCTCATCGCCCTGCGCCGCCTCACCCCCGACTGGCTGTGGGACTTAACCATACGGCGCTCGCTGAACTGGTAGCGAGTTGAGTGTGTGGGTATGTGAGTGAGTAATCTTCCGCTCCCATACTCCCATACTCCCATACCCCCGCACCCCCACACGTTTTTTCACATTTCCCCCCGAGCGTGGTTATATATTGTGAAAGGAACTCGCCACCGTGCTGGAATTTGACGCCCTGGTCAGCGCGCACAGCGCCGCCATCTTCGCCTATCTATGGCGGATGCTGCGCGACAGCGCCGACGCCGAAGACTGCCTGCAAGACACGTTCTTGCGCGCCTACCGCGCCTATGGCCGGCTCAAGGGTCACACCAACCCGCGCGCCTGGCTGTACCGCATCGCCACCAATGTGGCCCGCACCCGGTTGAAGCAGCGCAGCCGCGAAGCCCTGCGCACAGTGGCGCTGGCGCCAGACCTGGCCGCCGCCGGCCGCGGCCCGGCCGAGCAGGCCAGCCACAACGCCCTGCTGGCCGCCGTGGACGCCGCCGTGGACGCCCTGCCGCACCATCAGCGCGCCGCCCTCATCCTGCGCCAATATCAGGGCCTGGACTACGCCCAGGTGGCCGCCATCCTGGAATGCAGCCCCGAGTCGGCGCGGGCGAGTGTGTATCAGGCGATGAAGAAGCTGAGAGCGGCCATGGAAGCTGGAGACTGGATGCCGGACGCCGGATCAGGCTCCAAACTCCAGTCTCCATCCTCCAGCCTCCAAGTTCCGCTGAACGGAGTTCCGTATGTCCTCTCACGCCACTGATCCACTCCAAACCGCCCTCGACGCCCTCTATCTGCCCGGCCCCGGCCAGGCGGCCACGACCCGCGCCCAGGCCCGGCTGGCGCAGGTGTTGGCCGCGCAGGCGCGCCCGGCGGCCGAGGCCTGGTATGACATCCTGCCGCACAGCGCCATTGGCGCGGTGTTCGTTGGCGTCACCCGCCGCGGCCTGTGCGCGGTGCGCTTCGGGCTGAGCGAGCGCCAGTTCGTGGCCGCCCTGCGACAGGAAACGGGCGCCCTACCGGTGCGCTCGCCGGAGCGGGCCGGCGCCGCCGCTCAGCAGGTGGGTGAGTACCTGGCCGGCCGCCGCACCGCCTTCGATGTGCCGGTGGACCTGAGCCGCATGACCGCCTTCCAGCAGCAGGTGCTGCTGGCCGCCTGCCAGATCCCGCGCGGCCAGGTGCGCACCTACTCCGACCTGGCGCGCCAGATCGGCCGGCCCAAGGCGGCCCGCGCCGTGGGCCAGGCCCTGGGCAGCAACCCGGTGCCTATCGTCGTCCCCTGCCACCGCGTGCTGGCCGCCGATGGCTCGCTGCGCGGCTACTCCGGGGGCGGCGGCATTGT
The DNA here is from genome assembly GCA_043734225.1 of Anaerolineales bacterium. Classification (GTDB taxonomy): domain Bacteria; phylum Chloroflexota; class Anaerolineae; order Anaerolineales; family UBA6663; genus JAYTFQ01. The sequence goes on from JAYTFQ010000440.1 coordinate 3,491, forward strand.
GACGAAGGAGCGGCTGCTGAGGCTGGAGGGCGTAAGAGGGTGAGTGGGTGTGTGAGTGAGTGTGGGGGTGTGGGCATAGGCTGTAACTTAACAAGTTGCTGCCCGGAATTGACGCCAATGGCGGCGATACGGCTGCCGCCAATCGCGCCGGCAAGGCGCTCCCACATTAAGCCAGCTTGGTTGTCTATTGTAGGAGCGCACTTGCCCCCAGCCGTTTTGGGGGTTGCAGGCGCGATCCCGCTGGGCGTTTCAAGCGCCATGGACATTGAACAAGCCTGACCGCGGTTAAGTTAACGCCTTTGGGGGTTGTGGGTGGGCGGGTGGGATATGGGGGTATGGGAGTTTTTTTTGTTGTCCAACAAATGCTGTTAGACTTATGTGGCAATAGCCGGCCGGCGTTTGTGTTTCATCCGGCCGGTCGTTCGCGCGCTCGCCCACACCGTCCGAAAAGGGGTCTCAAACCAATGCAAAAGCCTGCCAAATCGTCCTGGTTCTCGCTCGTCCTGTCTGCTGGGCTGCTGGCCGCGTTGGCGTTTGGCCACCCGCCGGAATTACGGTCGCCGGCCCTTCAAGAGCCGGCGCCGGCCAGTCCGGCCGCCACGCAAGTGGATCTTCACGGCCCGGCTGGCAGCGGCACGTTTGGCGGGGTCAAGGCGCTGCCCAATGGCAATATCGTCATCATTGATGCGAGCTACAACCCGGGCGGGCAGCCCAACACCGGCGCCGTGTACCTTTACAACGGCCGCACCCGCGCGCTGATCAGCACGCTCACCGGCAGCCGGTCCGGCGACAGTGTGGGCTCCGCTGGCGTCACAGTGCTGACCAATGGCAGCTATGTGCTGGACAGCCCGTACTGGAACAACGGCGTGGTGGCTTCGGCCGGGGCGGTCACCTGGTGCAGCGGCACGCTGGGCTGCAATGGCGTGGTGACAACCACCAACAGCCTGGTGGGCGTCCATAACAACGACCAGGTGGGCTATGGTTACGGCGCCGTCACGGCGCTGCCCAACGGCAACTTTGTGGTGGACAGCCCCAACTGGCACAACGGCGCGGCGGCGTTTGCGGGAGCAGATACCTGGTGCAGCGGCACGCTGGGCTGCGCCGGCGTGGTGACCACCACGAACAGCTTGGTGGGCGGCACGTCCGGCGATAGTTCGAGCAGCCGCGGCGTCACGGCGCTGACGAACGGCAACTATGTGGTGGATCGCCCCAATTGGTCCAATGGCGGGGCGGCGTCCAGCGTCGGGGCGGCCACCTGGTGCAGCGGCACTCTGGGCTGCACTGGCCTGATCACCACCACCAACAGCCTGGTGGGCAGCCACGCGGGCGACACGGTGGGCATCTACGGCATCAAGGCGCTGACCAACGGCAATTATGTGGTGGATAGCCCGTACTGGAAAAACGGCCTGATGCCGTGGGCCGGGGCGACCACCTGGTGCAGCGGCACGTTGGGCTGCACCGGCGTGTTGACTGCCGCCGGCAGCCTGGTGGGCGGCCAGCCCAACGACAAGATCGGCCACGGCGGCGTCACGGCGCTGACCAACGGGAACTACGTGGTGGACAGCGACTTGTGGACCCAGGGCGCGGCGACGAATGCCGGGGCAGCCACCTGGTGCAGTGGCACGTTGGGCTGCGCCGGCGTGGTGACCACCACCAACAGCCTGGTGGGCAGCCACGCGGGCGACAATGTGGGCAGCACCGGCATCGCGGCCCTGAAGAACGGCAACTATGTGGTGGACAGCGGCAATTGGGCCAATGGCGCGGTGGCCAAGGCCGGGGCGGCCACCTGGTGCAGCGGCACGCTGGGCTGCACCGGCGTGGTGACCACCACCAACAGCCTGGTGGGCAGCCAGACCAACGACCAGGTGAGCAACGGCCGCGCCGCGCTGCTGTCTGACGGCAACTATGTCGTGGACAGCGGCAATTGGGCCAACGGCACCGCGGCGAATGCCGGAGCCGCCACCTGGTGCAGCGGCACATTGGGCTGCACCGGCGTGGTGACCACCACCAATAGCCTGGTGGGCAGCCAGACCAACGACAGTGTGGGCGGCGATGGCGTCAGCCCGCTGAGCAACGGCAACTATGTGGTGGGCAGCCCCAACTGGGCCAACAGCGCGGCCGGCCAGGCTGGGGCGGCCACCTGGTGCAACAGCGCGCTGGGCTGCACCGGCCCGGTGAGCACCATCAACAGCCTGGTGGGCAGCCACGCCGGCGACCAGGTGGGCATCAATGCCATCACGGCGTTGAGCAACGGCAACTATGTCGTGCGCAGCGCCTACTGGTCCAACGGCGCCTTGGCCCAGGCTGGCGAGGTCACCTGGGGAGATGGCGCCACGGGGATCACGGGCGAGGTGACCGTCACCAACAGCCTGGTGGGCAGCCACGCCGGCGACCAGTTGAGCAGCCGCGGCATCACGGCGCTGACCAATGGCGACTTTGTGGTGGTCAGCTCTCTCTGGTCTAACGGCCCGTTGACCCAATCCGGGGCGATCACCTGGTGCAGCGGCACGCTGGGCTGCACCGGCGTGGTGTCCACCACCAACAGCGTGCTGGGCGGGGTGGCCGGCGATGGCAGTTTTCTCAATTCTGAGTTTGACTATCGACACGTCCAACTGGTGGTGGGCCGCCCAGGCGAGAATATCGTCACGTTCTTTGATCTCGCCCGGCTCGTCTATCTGCCCCTGGTTCAGCGGTGAGAGGAAGGGAGTGTGGGAGTGTGGGAGTGTGGGGGCAAGAGCAGAAGGCAGGAGGAAAAGGGGCATGCAAGCGCCGGGGCAAATCCGGTCTTTTGCGGCGCGGACCGAATGCTGTGCGGCGGATTGGCAAATACTCAAATTTTAAGTTTGATTTGACCAATAATGTCGTAATATTCTTTGGTATCAAAACCGCGTGACTTTGCTCACAAACCCACTGACATACGCTCTTTCTCCCATACTCCCATACTCCCATACTCCCATACTCCCACACTCCCACACTCCCACACTCCCACACACCCCCATGGACTCCACCGACCGCCACATTCTCGACCTGCTGCAGCAAGACGCCCGCATGACGAATGCGGATATTGCCGAACGTGTGAAGCTGACGGCCTCCTCGGTCTTCGAGCGCGTGCGCAAGCTGCAGGAGCAGGGCGTCATCCAGCGCTACACCATCCAGGTGGACCCGGCGGCGCTGGGCAAGCCGCTGACAGCTTTCATCCGCCTGACAGTGGCCTATGACGAGCGCCAGGCCGCCGGCGTGGCCGCGCTGCAGGACAACCCGGACGTGCTGGAATGCTACAGCGTGGCTGGCGAGGATTGCTACATTCTCAAGACGCGCGTCAGCAGCCCCAGCGAGCTGGAGGCCCTGATCCTGCGCATCCGCGGCCGGCTGACCGTGCTGCGCAGCGTGACCATGATCGCGCTGTCGGCCATCAAAGAGGGCGGGGCGCTCAGCGCGGCGGAGGCCGTGGGGACAAAGGCGCGAGGCAAAAATGGCAGTTCGTAATTGGTAAGTCGTAATTGGTTCATGGTGCGTGACGTGGTGCGTGGTGCGTGGGGGGGGTCCAATACAC
>JAYTFQ010000441.1:0-6164 GCA_043734225.1 Anaerolineales bacterium
GCCCAGGATGCGGCCCTCAGCCAGTTGGCCGAGATGCTGTTCGAGGAAGATGCCGAGCTGGCTAAGAAGTCCGGCTCGGTGGACGCGCTGACCCGCGGCACCGGCAAGCTGCGCGGCGATCAGGCGCGCCGCTCGCTGGCCATTCGCCATCTGGGCCAGGCCATCAGCCTGCAATCCGGCGGGGACGCGGACGCGGCCATTACCCAGTATGAGAACGCCCTCAACAATGGCCTTGAAAGCGCCTCCGCCAACCTGGTGCTGGGCGCGCTGCTCCTCGGCCGGGACCGGCCGGCGGACGCCATGCGGCGTTTCAGCGCCGCCATGCAGCACGAGACCTTTGGATTGGGCGCGCTCTTTGGCCTGGGCCAGGCCGAGAACAAGCTCGGCCAGACGCAGAACGCGGTAAAGCATTTGCTGGAGGCGCTCAAACACCTGGACCAGCACTCCGTTCCGCCGGAGAAGCAGGACGCGCTGGCCGAGACCTATGAGAGCCTGTGGGACGGCCTGCAGCACGCGCCGCCCGAGGAGCTGGCGCCGATTGCCGGCAACATTATCCAGTTCCTCACCGGCGCCGACTGGCAAGAACGCGTGGCCCAGGCGCGCCGCCAACTGGACGTCAGCGCGCTGGATGGCCAGGTGGCGCCGCTGGCCGACCTGCTGGCCGTGCCCGGGGCCAGCGAGGTGGTGGAGAGCCTGCGCCGCATCGAGAACTACATGAGCCAGAAGCGCTACGCCACGGCCATGGAAGAAGCTTTTTTTGCGCTGGGCCAATCGCCCACCCACCTGCCGATTCACATTCGCATGGCTGAGATTCTGTCGGCCGAGAACAAGATCCAGGCGGCCATCAACAAATACACCATGATCGCCGAAACCTACCGCGCCCGCGGCGAGCTGGTGCGCGCCGGCCGCATCACCCAGCAGGTCTTGCGCCTCAGCCCGTTGGATGTCTCCATGCGCTCCTGGCTGATCGAGCTGCTGGTGGAACAGCACAAAACCGATGAAGCCCTGCAGCAGTTTTACGACCTGGCCGAGACCTATTACCAATTGGCCGACCTGGAGTCGGCCCATACCACCTATACCGACGCGCTGATCATGGCGCAGCAGAACAACGCTTCCACAGAGTGGAGCGTCAAACTGCTGCACAAGCTGGGCGACATCGACCTGCAGCGCCTGAACTGGCACGAGGCCCAGCGCGTCTACGAGCAGATTAAGGCGCTGGCGCCGGACGATGAGCCGGCGCGCGCCACCCTGATAGACTTGCTATTCCGGCTGGACAGCGGCAAGCAGGCTCTGGCCGAGACCGACAGCTATTTGCGCCAACTGCTTACCGCGCGCAATACGGCCGCCGCCATCGCCCTGTTGGAAGAGATGGTTGATACCCATCCGCAGGAGGCCGGGCTGGTGGCCCGGCTGGGCCGCCTGTACCAGGACACCGGCCGCCGGGCCGAGGCCATTGCCCAATATGACAAATTGGGCGAGCTGCAGCTGCAGGCCGGGCACACGCCGCAAGCGGCCGAGACGATCCGCACCATCTTGACCTTGAAGCCGGATGATCCTGGCGCTTACCAACAGCTGCTCAACGAACTGCTGCATTCCGTGCCATGAGGCGCTGCCGCCGCGCCCAGAAAGCGCGGAGCGTCGTCGTTCGACGTTACGCATGCCTGACTTAGGATACACACTCCAATTTCTTGTTCGTCACCTCGACTGGCTGGCTGTCCTCGATATTTTGCTTGTCACCCTGGTCATTTTCGGCCTGCTGGCGCTGGTGCGCGGCACCCAGGCTGTGGTGCTGCTGCGCGGCATCATCTTCCTGGCCGTCGCCACCGTCGTCCTGACTTCGTTTCTGCAGTTGCCGGCCTTCTCCTGGCTGCTGCGCAATGCGCTGCCGGCTTTGCTGATCGCGGTCCCGGTGATTTTTGCGCCTGAGATCCGGCGCGCGCTGGAGCGTCTCGGCCGCGCCGGCGCGGGCATCAACATCAACACGCGCGAGGCGGAGATAGAGCAGGTGGTGGAAGCCATCGCCACCGCCGCCGTGCGCCTGTCCGAGCGCCGCCACGGCGCGCTGATCGTCATCGAACGCCAGGTGGGGCTGAAAGACCGGGCCGATACCGGCGTCCACCTGGATGCCGCGGCCACCGTGGAGCTGCTGGTGCAAATCTTCTACCCCAACACGCCACTGCACGACGGCGCCGTCATACTGAAGGGCTCGCGCATCCTGGCCGCGGCCTGCATCATGCCGCTCACCTCCGGCGAAAACATCACCGACCGCCAGATGGGCCTGCGCCATCGGGCCGCGCTGGGTATCAGCGAGGTCAGCGACGCCGTGGCGGTGGTCGTCTCGGAAGAAACCGGCGCCATCTCGGTCGCCCACAACGGCCGCATGATCCAGCGTCTGGACGCGGCCCGGCTGCGCCACATCCTGGCCGCCTTTTACCGGCCGCGCGGCAGCGGCAGCGGCTTCCTCAATGCGCTGCGCCGCTTCCTGCGCTGGATTTTCCGCCAACCTGGGCCCAAGGACGAGGATTAACCCATGGGCCGCCGTGTGTGGGATACTCTGGGTACGCTCGTCGTCGCGCTGGTGTTGGCGATCCTCGTCTGGATTGTCGCCCTCAACGAAGTCAACCCGATTCAAGAAAAGACCTTTGGACAGTCCGTGCCCATCACGCTGATCAATACGCCCACCAACACCATCCTCTCCGGCAACGTGTCCAATCGCGCCACGGTCACCATCCGCGCCCCGCAGCAGGTGTGGCTCACCCTGTCCGCCCAGCAGATTCAGCTCACCGCCGACCTGGGCGGCCTGGGGCCCGGCACCTACTCGGTTGATCTCATCGGCAAAGTGAACGCCGACAGCGCTGAAGTGACCCACATCGATCCGCAGTCCATCACCGTCACGCTCGAGCAGAGCGCCACTCGCATCTGCCCCATTACCATCCAGCCCGTCGGCACCCTGGCCCTCGGCTATGAGGCCGACGCGCCGCAGCTGACGCCCGCCCAGGTGACGCTGGAAGGCCCGGCCTCGGCCGTGGCCGCCGTCAGCGCCTGCCAGGCGCGCCTCTCGCTGGATGGGTTGAAGGCCGAGTTTTCGGGCCAGGTGCCGGTGCAGCCGGTGGATGCCAGCGGCAATGGGGTGGCGCGCGTCACGCTCTCACCCTCGACCACCCAGGTCAAAATTCCCATCAATCAAAAGCAGGGCTTTCGCGATGTGGCCGTCAAGGTGGTCATCACCGGCCAGTTGGCCTCCGGCTACCAAATCACCAACATCAAGGTCACGCCGCCCATCGTCACGCTATCGTCTTCCGATCCCAACCTGGTGCAGCAACTGCCCGGCTTTGTGGACACGGCCCCGCTGGATATTTCTGGCGCCAGCAGCGACGTGGTGCGGCGCGTGCCCTTGCAGTTGCAGTCCAACGTGCAGGGCGCCGATAGCGTGCTGGTGGAAGTCAACGTAGCCGCCATCGAGTACAGCTCCACCGTGCAGCGCCAGTTGGAGATACGCGGTTTGCCGCCGGGCATGGGCGCGGTCGCCTCGCCCGATTCAGTGGATATCCTCATCCTCGGCCCGCTGCCGCTGCTCGACAACTTGAGCGTGGACGACGTGCGCGTGGTGGTGGATTTGCAGGGCCTCGGCCCGGGCAGTTACCAGATCACCCCGCAGGTCATCTTCCTATCCGACAAGCTGCGAGCGGAAAATGTGCTGCCCGCCCAGATTGAGGTGACCATCGGCGACAACACGGCCACGCCGACAGCGACCGCGACGCCGACCGTGACCGTGACGCCGACCATCACTGTCACGCCCACCCGCACCCGCATCTTCCGGCCAACCGCCACGCGCACCGTTACACCGACGCCTACCGAAACGCCCGTGGTCAGCGCGACCGAGACACCCACGCCTACCCCATCGGCGACACCATAAGGTCACTTGCACATGCGTAAACCACTCGTCGCCATTGTGGGCCGACCCAACGTCGGCAAATCCACCCTGTTTAACCGGCTGGTGGGGGAACAGCGCGCCGTGGTCGACGACCGCGCCGGCACCACCCGCGACCGGCTGGTGGCCGAGGCCGAGTGGAACGGCGTGACCTTCGACCTAGTGGATACCGGCGGCATTGAGCCGATTTCTCGCGCCGATGCGCGCGCCGACCCGCTCTCGCTCGACTCGGCCCAGTTTGTGCCGCAGATCCGCGCCCAGGCGGAAATGGCCATTTCCGAGGCTGACGCCGTGCTCTTTATGACCGATGCCGCCGCTGGCCCCACCGCGGCCGATCGCGAAGTGGCCGAAATTCTGCGCCGGCACCAGGTGCGGCGCGGCGAAGAGCGTTTTCCGCCGGTGCTGCTCATTGCCAACAAGGCCGAAAACGAGGCGCGCGAAGCGGAAGCCGTGGCGCTGTATGAGCTGGGCATGGGCGAGCCGCTGCCCCTCTCCGCCCTGCACGGCATCGGCACCGGCGACATGCTCGACAAGCTGATCACCGCCCTGCGCGCCCTGCCCTCCACCGCCGCCGAGCAAGCCGAGGAAGACACCTCGGTCAAGATCGCCATCGTCGGCCGGCCGAATGTGGGCAAGAGCTCGCTGCTGAACCGGCTGCTGGGCCAGGAACGCGCCATCGTCAGTGATATCCCCGGCACCACCCGCGATGCGCTCGACACGCCGCTGATCTTCCACGGCCTGCCCGTCACGCTCATCGATACGGCCGGGCTGCGCCGGCGCGGGCACATCGACCCCGGCGTGGAAAAGTGGAGCGTGCTGCGCGTGTTCAAGGCCATTGCCCGCGCCGATGTGGCCCTGCTGGTCATCGACGGCCTGGAGCCATTCACCGCCCAGGACGCGCATGTGGCCGGCTTCGTCATCGACGAGTTCAAGAGCGCCGTCGTGATCGTCAACAAGTGGGACGTGGTGGAGAAAGACGAGCACACCCTGGTGGAATTCACCCGCCGGCTGCGCAATGAGCTGCACTTTCTGGATTACGTGCCGGTGCTGTTCGTCTCCGCCAAAACCGGCCAGCGCACCGACCAGATCCTGCCCACCGCCCTGCGCGTGCAGGAAGAGCGCCTGGTGCGCATCCCCACCTCCGAGCTCAACCGCATCATCCGCGATGCCGTGGCCGAGCACCCGCCCTCCGCGCAGGGCAACAAGCTGCTCAAGATCAACTACGCCACCCAGGTGCGCACCGCCCCGCCCACCTTTCTGTTCCACGTCAACGATCCGGACCTGGTGCACTTTTCTTACGAGCGCTATCTGGAAAACAAGCTGCGCGCGCAATACAGCTTCATGGGCACCCCGCTGCGCATCAGCTTTCGCAAGAAGAACAAGCGCGACGAATAGCCCTGCTCACCGCTTGCTCATCTATCGTCTCACGCCGTATAATCGAGCCCGTTAATGGTGGCCGCGCCCCGCACGAGAACGGTCGGGACCGCGGCGTGCGGGCTGGTGGAACGACGGCCTGTTGGCCAGGAGCTTCCTTTGTCCTTTTCGGCAACACCCGACAGCGCGACGACATCTGACAACCCGCCGCAGACCGACGCGGTCCCGGCCGCGCCGGCGCCCGGCAAGTCGCTGCTGCGCGAGATCATCGAAACGATCCTGCTGACCGTCATCATCTACCTGTCGGTCAACTTCGCCACCGGTCGCTTTCGCATCGAAGGCTCCAGCATGGAGCCCTCCATGCACCAGAACCAATACGTGCTGGTGGACAAGATTTCTTACAAGCTCGGCAATCCCAAGCGCGGCGATGTGGTGGTCTTCAACTATCCGCTGGCCACCGAACGCGATTTCATCAAGCGCGTCATCGGCCTGCCCGGCGAGACTGTCAGCGTGCAGGGCGGCGTGGTCAGCATTAACGGCCAGTCGCTCAAGGAGCCGTATATATCCGCGCCGCCGGATTACGAAAACAACTGGACCCTGGGCGCGGACCAATTCTTTGTGCTGGGCGACAATCGCAACAGCTCGCTCGATTCGCACAGTTGGGGCCCGCTGGATCGGCACTATCTGATTGGCCGGGCAGTCTTCGTCTATTGGCCCCCGTCGCTGTGGGGCCTGGTGCCGCACTACAATTACGCCGGAGCGCCGTAAGGCTGCCCACCCGCCCCCATGCTCACCCCCGAGTTGTCCGAGGCGCAGTTGCGCGAGATCGTCAGCCGGGTGGTGGCGCGCACGTTAGGCG
>JAYTFQ010000442.1:0-2224 GCA_043734225.1 Anaerolineales bacterium
GTAAGAATCGACAGGGCGCCGGCCAGCAGCAGCACCGCGCTGCCGTGGACAATGACCGCGGTCGAGCCATTGGGCAAACCGATCAGCGCGCCCATGACCAGCGCCACCGCCAGGATCACCAGGGCCTGCGCGCCCGACCACAGCCCAGCCACGATGAATTTTGCCAGCAGGATGCTGGCGCGGCCCACCGGCACGGCCAGCATGTCCTTCACGGTGCCGTCCACAAACTCGCGCCCAAACACCCAGCTGATGGTGAACACAAACAGAAAGAACCCGCCGGCCGCCATCAACTGCCCCAACAGGCTCAGGTAAGCCGGCCAATCGGTGCTGCCGTACCCGCCCAGGTTGGCTTTGGCGCTGATCAACCCCAACTGCTGCGAAAGCCGCGGGTTGCGCGCCACAAAGATCAGGAAGCCGATGGCCAGCGGCAGCACCAGCGCGGCAATCCCCGTCCCCAGCGGCATCCGCGAGCGCAGCGCCTTGCGCTGCTCGATCCAGATCATCGCGCTCAGCTCAGGCATAGTGGACCTCCGCCTGCGGCGCAGGCTGCGCGCCCACCAGGCGCAGGAAATACTGCTCCAGCTCTTCTTCGTCCACCACTAACTGCGTGGGCGGGGCGCCGGCCGCCACCAGCAGCCGGCTGATCTCCTCCGGCGCATCCAGCGCCGCCGCGCTGGTCAGCGCCAGGCTGCCATCTGGCAGGCGCTCGGCCAGGTGCCCGGCAGCGGCCAGCGCGGCCTGGGCGGCGGGCAGGTCGCGCGCCCGCACCAGCAGCCGCCGCCGCCGATTGCGCTCCAGCGCCTCAATGTCCAGCTCCTGCAGCAGCCGCCCGTGGTGGATGATGCCCACCCGCCGCGCCAGCCGGGCCACTTCCGCCAGGATGTGGCTCGACATGAACACCGTCAGCCCCTGTTCGCGGGTCAGCGCCAGCAGCAGCTCGCGGATCTCCACAATCCCGGCTGGGTCCAGCCCGTTGGCCGGCTCGTCCAGCAGCAGCAGCCGCGGGCTGTGCAGCAGCGCCTTGGCCAGCCCCAGCCGCTGCGCGTTGCCCAGCGACAAATTGCCCGCCGGCCGGTCGGCGTAGGCCGCCAGCCCCAGCCGCTCAATCATCTGCCCCACAGCGGCGGGCGGCGTGCCGGGGTGCAGCCGCCGCGCCACTTCCAGGTTCTCGCGCACGCTCAGCTCCGGATAGGCGCGCGGCGTCTCCACCAGATAGCCCACCCCCTGCCACGGCTCGCGCCGGCCCGGCCGCACGCGCGTGTTCAGCACGGTGGCATAGCCGCTGGTGGGTGCGATCATCCCCAGCAGCATGCGGATGGTGGTGGTCTTGCCAGCCCCGTTCAGCCCCAGGAAGGCGTAAATCTCGCCCTGCGCCACGCGCAGCGAGAGGTGCTCCACCGCCCGCACGTCGCCATAGTGTTTCCCCAGATCGTGTGTCTCAATGGGCAGGCTCACGCCGGCCTCCCTTCATTCTCACTCGCCGCTGGCACAGTCGCCGGCGGCTGCACGGCCACCTCGCCCACGCAGTACGCCGCCACCAATTCCAGCAGCACATCCACGCTGCCATCCACATTGGCCGGGCCCAGCGCGTCGGCGTGCATGCCGGCCAGCACCAGCGGATACAGCAGCCGTGCGATCTCGTCTGGCCGGGCGTGGATGGGAATGCCCGCCGCCCGGCAGCGCGCCACCAGCTCTTGCAAAAACAACCGGTCGCTGGCCAGGTGCGCCTGCAGCTTTTCCGGCGGCACACGCCGAAACAGCCAGTCATAGTCGCTGCCGGTGAACGAGCGCAAGATGGGCGTGGTCTTCAGCAGGTCGAACCCGCTCTTGAGCACCGCCAGCAGCCGCGCCCGCGGCGACGACCCCGGCCGGTCTATGGCGGCCAAAATCGCACCCCGCGCGCGCCGCTCCACCGCTTCGGCCACGTCCATAAACAGCGCTTCTTTGGACTCGTAGAACAGGTAGAACGCGCCTTTGGAAATCTGGGCCGCCCGCGCCAGCTCATCGATATTGGTCTTCTTCAGGCCGTAGACGGAAAACTGCTTGTCCCCGGCCTCAATCAGCCGCGCCCGGATCAGCTCTTTTTCCCGTTCGCTAAACGCCTTTGGCATACGTCTCCAGTTGTGACTCAGTGAATAATTCAGTCACACAGTATTCTATCATAATTCCGGGTGCCGCGTGACGACTGGCCGTTCGGAAACGCTGGCCGAATGGGATTCAGTGG
>JAYTFQ010000443.1:0-9590 GCA_043734225.1 Anaerolineales bacterium
GCACCTCGCCGCGCTCCTGATACATGGTCGAATGCTCAATAAACAGCACCGGATCGCGCCCGCGGATGGCGGCCTTGAGCAGGCCCTTGGCATCGGCCGGGGTGGCCGGCGCAATCACCTTCAGCCCCGGAAAGTGGGCGAAGATGACGTCCGGCGTTTGCGAGTGGGTGGCGCCCAATTGCTTGCCGCCGCCGGAGGTGGTGCGGATGACCAGCGGAACTTCAAACTGACCGCCGAACATGGAGTGGATCTTGGCCGCCTGGTTGACGATCTGGTCCAGCGCCAGAAAGGCGAAGTTGATGGTCATGATTTCAGCCACGGGCTTGAGCCCGTTCATGGCCGCGCCCACGGCGGCGCCCACGATCACGCCTTCCGAGATGGGCGTATCGCGCACGCGTTCCGGCCCGAAGTGATCGTAAAACCCTTTGGTAACGGCATAGGTGCCGCCCCACACGCCGACCTCTTCGCCTATGATAATGACGTTGGGGTCGCGTTCCATCTCCTCCCACAGGGCCTGAGAGACGGCTTCACGAATGGTCATAACTGGCATGGCAGTGTCCTGGTTGAGCCTGAGCGCCAGCGGCGATCAGGCCTCAACGTAAATATCGCGATACAGCTCTTCCGGCGGCGGGAAGGGCGATTCTTCGGCGAATTTGACCGCGTCAACAATAATCGCGACAGCCTCGGCTTCGCGCGCCTCAATTTCCGCCTGGCTGACACCCCGCTCGAGCAAGACCTTTTCGACCTTGCCGATGGGGTCATCGGTCTGCCACTTGCGGACTTCTTCCTGCTTGCGATAGCGCTCCGGGTCACCCATGGAGTGGCCGCGGAAGCGGTAGGTCATGGATTCCAGGAAGAAGGGACCCTTGCCGGCTCGGACATGCGCCAGCGCCTCTTGGGTGGCTTCGCGCACCGCCAGCAGTTCCATGCCATCGACACTGGCGCTGGGAATGTTGTAGGCCTGCGCTTTCTGGCGCATTTCCGTCACGGCCGAGGCGCGCTCCACCGAGGTGCCCATGCCGTAGTGATTGTTTTCGCAGACAAAGACGATGGGCAGCGCCCACACAGCGGCCAGGTTCAGCGCTTCGTGGAAATAGCCGATGTTGGTGGCGCCATCGCCGAACAGGCAGATGGTCACCGAGTCATTGTGGTGGTACTGGTCGGCCAGAGCCAGGCCGGTCGCCAGGGGAATGTGGGCGCCGACGATGGCGTGTCCGCCCCAGAAGCGCAGGCGTTTGTCGGCCAGGTGCATCGAGCCGCCCTTGCCCTTGCTGCAGCCGGTAATCTTGCCTAGCATTTCGGCCAGCGCCACCTTGGGCTCCATGCCGCAGGCGATGGCGATGCCGTGATCGCGGTAGGCCGTGATCACGTTGTCGTTGGGCCCGCGGGCCGAAACGACGCCGACACCGGTGGCCTCCTGGCCGATATACAGGTGGAGAAATCCGCCGATCTTGCCCTGCTGGTACAGCTCCGCGCAGCGCTCTTCCATGTGGCGGATAACGACCATCTGTTTAAACAGTCTCAGTAACTCGGCCTGATCCATCGGCCCTCCGGTAATGTCATCACATTCAGGGGGAAATTGCTGGCTTATACGCCGGTGGGATTATACCACTGGCTTTGTCGGATACCATGGCAAGCTTCACGGCAAAATAAGCAAAAAGCAGGGCAGTGGGCATGGCCTTGCTGGCATGCTGGAGCAGGAACTGCCAGGCCGGCGCCAGCAGGAAGCCGCGCAGGTCGTGGTTGGCGGCAATGGCCGGCTGCAGGCCGGTGAAGCCAAACGGGGTGGGCAAGGCCAGACACAGCCAGACGCCGGCCAGCAGCCAGCCCGGCCGCTGGCGATAGGCGACGACCAGGACGGGCAGCAGCATGACGTAGTGATGTTCCCAAACTTGCGGCGAGACCAGGAAAAAGGCTACCAGCCAGAGCGACAGCAGCGCCGAGATGGATGGCTGCCCGGCGCGCGGCCAAAAGGTGAGACCAAGAGCCGCCAGCCCGACAACGACGATCAGCGCCAATTGCGCCACGCGCTGCATGTCCGCGCCGGTGCCGGCCACCGCCAGCAGCTCATACACCAACTGCCGGAAGCCCAGGTTGCCCAGCTCGTGGCCGGCAACCGTATTGCCAAAGTTGTTGGCCAGAAAGTCGCGCCAATGGGCCGGGAAGATAGCGAAGTAGGGCAGGGTGACGGCGGCCGTAACCAGGCCGCCCAGCACCAGCGCCCGCCAGCGCCCCAGGCGGGTCTGGACCGGGACAAAGACCACGGTGTTGATTTTCCAGATGACGCTGGCCATCCAGACCACGTCAAACAGCGAGGCCCCATCGGCCTGCCGGGATGCCAGCCAGGCGCCGCCGGCGATCAGCAGCATGATCAGGATCAGCGCTGCCTGGACCAGCGAGAACTGGCCCATGAACAGCTCCAGGTAATAGGGACTGAAGGCCAGCCACATGGCCGCCAGGCGCGCGCCCAGGTCGGGTTGGCCGCGCGTCACATAGAAGCTGGCAGCGGCGCACAGCAGCAGCGTCAGCTCTACGATGACCACCCAGGCCTTATAAGCTGTCAAGGGCGCGAGCAGGCTGAGCGCCGCGCCGACTGTGTAGGCCACCGGCGGCAGATAGCGATAGGGCGTGAAATAGGGGACGACAACGGTCACCAGCACCGGATCGCCTTCGTAAATGTCCTGGCCGTGGCGGGCGTTATAGCCGGCCTGGTAGACGGAATAGAAGTCCAGGCCGCGCCCGCCGCTGAGAACGGTGGCATCGAAGAAATAGGGCACCAGCGGCGCCTGGAAGCGCCAGCCGACCAGCAGGCCCGCGTGCAGCAGGCAGGCGCAGACCAGGATGAGCCAGGATGAGCGTTTCAAGGCACCTGGGTATAAGGCAGGTTGCGTCCAAACGCAAGCCAGGGAGGGGGAACAAAAAGACCCTCAGGGTCCGCGCCGCGGAAGCCGTGAGGGTCTCAGCCACGCAAACGGCAGGCTTAGTACGTCGGCAGCGACGGATCGACGTCGCGCGCCCAGGCGTTAATGCCGCCCTTCAGGTTTTTGAGCTTGCGGAAGCCGGCCGTGCGCAGCAGATCGAGCGCGCGCGCCGAGCGCCCGCCGGTCTTGCACTGGAGCACGATCTCTTCGGCCGAGTCGAGCTCGTTCATGTGCTCGGCCAGGCTATTGAGCGGGATCAGTTGGGCGCCGTCGATGTGCGAGATTTCCCATTCGTGCGGTTCGCGCACATCGATGATGCGGATGTGGTTGCCCTGGTCCAGCCGCGCCTTGAGCTCCTTGGGGGTGATGTCCCAGCCGGCGCCGGCGCTGTCTTCCTCGTGGTCGTGGCCGGGCACACCGCAGAACTCCTCATAGTCGATCAGGTGCGTCACGGTCGGATGGTCCGAGCAAATGACGCAGTTGGGGTTCTTGCGCAGCCGCACTTCTTCCAGGGTCATCGATAGGGCGTCATACAGCAGCAGCCGGCCGATGAGCGGCTCGCCGATGCCCAGGATAAGCTTGATGGCCTCGGTGGCCTGGATGGTGCCGATGGTGCCGGGCAGCACGCCCAGCACGCCACCCTCGGCGCAGGAGGGCACCAGCCCGGGCGGCGGCGGCTCGGGGAACAGGCAGCGGTAGCACGGGCCTTCCTTGGCATAGAACACCGAAGCCTGACCCTCGAAGCGGAAAATGCTGCCGTAGACGTTGGGCTTGCCCAAGAGCACCGCCACGTCATTGGTCAGATAGCGCGTGGGGAAGTTGTCGGTGCCGTCGATCAAGATATCCCACGGCCGGGCAATTTCCATCGCGTTTTCCGAGGTGAACGGCACGTTATACGTCACCACTTCGATGTCGGGATTGATGTCGAGCAGCCGCGCTTTGGCCGAATCGACTTTCAGCTTGCCGATGCTGGCGGTGCCGTGCACCACCTGGCGCTGCAGATTGCTGGCATCCACGACGTCATAGTCCACCAGACCGATTTTGCCGACGCCGGCTGCGGCCAGGTACATGCCCAAGGGCGAGCCTAGCCCGCCGGTGCCGATCAGCAGGACGCTGGCGGCCTTGAGCTTCTTCTGCCCTTCCAGCCCCACCTCGGGCATAATCAGGTGGCGGCTGTAGCGCTTGATTTCCTCGTGCGAAAGCTGCACGGATTTCGGGTCGATATGCTCCAAGGTTACACTCATCGCTTGCCTCTCAATGTCTAAGTGTCAGAATTGTTTCTGCTCGGCATCCAGGGCCTGGACCGCCGGCATGGCCACGGCCGCGCCGGCCTGGCGGGTGTCTTCAACCTGGCGGCGCAGTTTTTCTTTGCCGGTCACGCCATGGTTGATGTGCCGCGGCTGGCCCTGGCTGTCGATAATGAAGGTGGTGGGCACCGACAGCACGCCCCAATAGTCGGCCAGCTCCGGCTGGACGGTGGCATCGACTTCAATGATCTGGATCCCGCCGGCCAACTCTGCTTCCAGCCGATTAAGGGCTGGTCTTTGGGTGGTCTTGCACACCTGGCAGTCGGGGGTAGTGAAATACAGGATGCCCGGCATCCCGGCCTGCATCGCTTCCAGGCCCAGCAGCCGTCTGCCGCGCGCGCCGCTCAGCCGCCGCAGTTGGAATTTGTTCCAACCCCAATAGGCCGCAATGCCCAACAGGCATAGGCCCACGGCCATGGCCAACCGGACCAGCAACTGCTCGGCGCTCATCTAGCTGCCTCGGGGGCGCATCCCTGGAAAGGTGCCCGGCGGCGGTGTCTTGGCAAACCCGGGCAGGCGCAGCTTGCCCAGCCAGTAGTAGACGGCGCAGCCCGCGCAAAAGCCCACGAACAGGTTGAGCGCGGCCAGCGCGATGACCAGCCACACCAGGCCCCAGCCCAGCACGGGGACGTTAAGGAACAGGGCGGCCACGCCGATGAACAGCACCACGGCGCCGAAGCCCTGCGCGAAGACGTGCGGCTCGGGGTTGTCGTTAATCACATCCGGCTTGACCCAGCCGCGCGGCTTGAGCAGGCCGGCATACACGCTGCGGAAGCCGGGCTGGCGCCGGACCGTGCCGTAGGTCATCACCAGAAACACAAACGCCGCCAGCCAGGGCAGGTTCAAGACGAACGAGATCAACGACAGACCGATGATCATAGCCTGGTTCACGCGCAGCGCCGAATGATCGACTTTCTGCAGGGCCGAATTCACGACAGCCTCCCGCCCCCGGCAATACTGGGGACAATCATCAGCCGGTCACGCTCCTGCACGGGCGTCTCGGCGCCGCGGATGTGGCGAATGTCTTCGTCGTTCAAAAACACATTCACGAAGGCCCGCAGCTCACCCCCGTCGTTGTAGAGGTGCTGCTTAAGGTTGGGGTACTGGCGCGTCAGGTCGCTGAGCGCGGCGCCCACGGTGGCGCCGGTCACGGGCACCTCGGCCTGGCTGTTGGTGTAGGGGCGCAGCGGTGTTGGAATGCGGATCGTAGTCATGCAAACTCCTATGCGTAGTAGTGTCGGGCGTCGGGCTCAGCCGCGCGGCGCCGCCTGAATAGTTTCTTCGTCAAATGCGCTGCGGTCCTCGCGCAGCAGCCAGGAACGTGAGACCACGGCCTGGGCCTTCTGAATCGAGGTGATGATGTATGAGAAGAACGGCAAGGCCCAATCGCGGTCCATCACCGACGGCTCAGCCGGATGGTCCGGGTGCGAATGGAAGATGCCGACGACATCCAACCCGCGCCGCGCCGCTTCATTTTCGCCGCGCAGCATATCCTGCGGGGTGATCATATAACGATGGTACTGCTCCTCTGCCTCCCACTCGTTTGAGAGCGGCAGGATGTCGACCACCTGTTTGCCCTCCGCCGTGGCCGTGCCTAACAGCAAGCCGGCGCCCTCGTTGGGGTAGGCGGCCTCGCCATGTGACTGGATGGCGCGGAGAACGTCCTGAGTAAGTGTTAGCACGAAAGTCCAGCCCAATGACCGCTTCGCATGACGATGGACCGTTTCACGTGACGGCCGAGGCAACTTTTCCGTCCGTCATCGTGCGTCTTTCGTCTGTCTTTCGTCATTCCTTCCAAAACCGATCGCTCACGTACTTATAGCCAGCGTCTGGGAACAAGGTGACGACCACGCCCGATGTGAGCGTTTCAGCCACGCGCAGGGCGGCGGCAGCGGCCGCGCCGGCGGAGATGCCCACAAACAGGCCTTCTTCGCGGGCCAGGCGCCGGGTCATCACGTGCGCCTCTTCCGTGGCCAGGCCCATATTCTCGTCGGCTAGGCCGCTGTCATAGATTTCAGGCACGATGGCGGTGGCCATGTGCTTCAGGCCTTCCAGCCCGTGAAAGGGCGCATCAGGTTGGAAGGCAATCAGACGGATCTGCTGGTTGAAGGCGCGCAAAGCGCGCCCCGTGCCGACGAAGGTGCCGCTGGTGCCCAGGCCGGCCACAAAATGCGTGACTTGCCTGTCGGTTTGGGCAATGATCTCCGGGCCAGTGGTCTTGAAGTGCGCCTGCCAGTTAGCGGGATTATTGTATTGGTTGGCGTAATAAAAGACATCGGGCTGCGCGGCGGCCAGCGCGCGCGCTTCGCGGATGGCGCCATCGGAGCCCTCCAGCGGCGACGACAGGCTGAATTCCGCGCCCAAAACCCGCAGAATGCTGACGCGCTCGGGGCTGACGTTTTCCGGCATGACCAGGCGCACCCGGTAGCCCAGCGCTGCCGCCAGCGTGGCGTAGGCGATGCCCATATTCCCCGAGGTCGAATCCAGCAGCACCTTGTCCCGCGTCAACTTGCCGCTGTCGATGGCCGAGCGGATAATATTAAGCGCCGGTCTGTCCTTGACCGAGCCGCTGGGATTGAACCACTCGGCTTTCGCATACACCTCCACCGAGGGCGGCAAATGCGCGGTGATGTGGCTCAGCCGCACCAGCGGCGTGTTGCCGACCAGGTCTGTAACGGAAACCACGCCCGAGCGCGACGCGCGGCCATTGGTGGGCTGTGTCTTGATCTGAGGTTCAACTGCCATTGCGGACATTTCTTTCCAATGCCTGGGCACGCCAGGCCGACATGATGATGATTAAAAAACAACCGCTCCCCAATGTGGCATGGAAGCGGCTGCCGTCGTCTTTTGTGGTGTTCGTTCAAATGCAACGATTCAATCGACGCGAAGCGACCGCTCCCGTCTACTACACATGCAAGCCAGCATATGAATTGCCACCATGTCCATCTTGTTTATCCTCGAGGCAATTATATGTTTAGCTGGGAGTCTGTCAAGGCGGCGCCAACTATTCCCACTTAAAAATGCGCACGGCCAGCAGGCCGCACACGACCAGCCAGCCGCCCAGGACGGCAAAATCCAATCCCAAGCTGTAGGCCGGAGTGGCGCCTACCATGATCTGGCGCAGGGCATCGGCCAGGTAAGTCAGCGGCAAAATCGAGACGACCGGCTTGAGCCAGCCCGGTATCAGGTCCACCGGGAAGAAGACTCCCGATAGGAACATCATCGGAAAATTCAGCAACTGGGTGATGCCTGTGACACTGTCTTGCGTGCGCGCCAGGCCTGAAATGAGATAACCCAGAGCGACGAACATCAGGGCGCCCAACAGCACGAAACCGAGCAGCAGCCACAGGCTCCCCTGGATATTGACTTTGAAGGCCACGGCGCCAATGAAGAGGATTAAGAAGGTCTGTACGCCGCCGATGGTCAGGCGATGCAGCACCTGGGCCGCCAGCAGTGTGACACGGGGCAAGGGGGTGGCGCCAATGCGCCGCAGCACTTGCTGCTCGCGCAGCTGTACCAGGGCCGGCGCGGTGGCAAACAGGCCTAACTGCATCAGTGACATGGCCAGGATGCCCGGTAGCAGGAAATCGATCTGGCCCAGATTGTTGCCGGTGATGGGCTTCTGGTTGATGGACAGCAGGGTGGGGCGCTGGGTAACGCTTTGGTCAACCCCCTGCACCACTTTGTCGACGATGGTGAGAACGATCTGAGAGGTGGTCGCGCTGCTGGGGTCATAGTAGGTTTCGACCTGCGCGGGCTGGCCGGCGCCGACGGCGGTTGAAAGACCAACTGGCACCACGATCAGGGCGCGCAGCTTGCCGTTCTTGAGCAGCGCAAGCAGATCCGCCTGGCTGCCCTCGGTGATCTTGAAAGCGGATACCGATTTGAACGCTTGCTGCAGGGCAGTGGCGGCCGAGCCGTGGTCTTCAACCGCCAGGCCCACGGCAAAGGTCGAGTCATTGGCGCCGCTGAAGATGAGGCCAAAGATCGCAATAAAGAAAATGGGAAAGGCGAGAGTCCAGAACATGGCCATGCGGTCGCGGACAAATTCCTTGACGTTGGCCAGATAAAGCTGCCATAAGGCTTGCATGGTGACTACTCCCGTATGCGCTTGCCGGTAAGCTTAAGGAACACATCTTCCAACGTGGCCCGCCGCACAGACAGGGCATCAAAGTGGATGGTGCCCGCCTCGGCCAAATGGCTCAGGCCGCCGAGTGTGCCGGTGGTATCGGTGGTATAGAGCGTGACGCCCTGCCCCTCACGCACGGCTGGGCCAGTGACGCCGGCCAACGGGCGAAAGGTGCCCTCGGGCGGCATCTCGCCGCCCAGCTCAAACTCGATGGCCGATTCCTTGAAGTATTCGTTAATCAGCCCATTCGGAGAATTCAGTGCGATGATCTTGCCGGCATCCACCACGGCCACCCGGTCGCACAGGGTCTGAGCCTCTTCCATGTAATGCGTGGTCATAAATACCGTGGCGCCGCCGGCGCGCACACTGCGGATGGTGTCCCACATGCTGCGGCGGGCCTGCGGGTCCAGGCCGGTGGTCGGCTCGTCAAGGAAGACTATCTCCGGTTTGTTGATGAGCGCGAGCGCGACCGATAGGCGCTGGCGCTGCCCGCCAGAGAGCTCCTTGGACAGGGTCTTTTTCTTTTCGCGCAGATTGACTAGCTCGATTAGCTCGTCCGTGGAGCGGTTGGGGCCCGGAAAGAACGTGGCAAACAAATCCAGCACCTCGCGAACATTCAGGCGCGGATACAGCGCGGTGTTTTGAAGCTGGATGCCAATGCGGGTCTTCACTTCGCGCGCGTGGCGGGCCACATCCAGGCCAAGCACCAGGGCGGTCCCGGCATCGGGGACGCGCAGTCCTTCGATGATCTCGGTGGTGGTGGTTTTGCCGGCGCCGTTAGGCCCCAGCATGCCGAAAATTTCGCCGCTGGCAACCGAGAATGAGATGCCGTCCACCGCCTTGGTGGCGCCATAATATTTTTGGATGTTTTTGACTTCAATCGCCTGCATACAGGACTCCTGCTGGCCAGTAAGCTGCCAATATGGCTGCCTCCTGGAATACTTTCATAATGGTGGCGCGGGCAACCGGGGTCAATTGATCCGGCTGACATCCAACCGACGGCTAGTCGCCGGAGGGGCCGGTAATGGCGGCTTTGAGTTTCTTGAGAATCGCCGCCTGGTCAGTCCACATGCGGGCTTTTTCGGCCGCTTGGGCGTGATCGTGGCCGAGCAGGTGCAGAACACCGTGCACAATCAGCAATTGAAGCTCGGCCTGCACCGGGTGCCCGCCGCGCGCCGCGCTGGCATGGGCCTGCGGATACGAGATGGCGATGTCGCCCAAGTACAGGCGGCC
>JAYTFQ010000444.1:0-5364 GCA_043734225.1 Anaerolineales bacterium
CGGGCGGCCGGTCGTGGTCACCGGCAGCACTGGCAGAATTACGGCCCATTCGGTATCATTCAAGTCGGTCGAGTAGGTCTTGCGGTTTATCTGATCCACAAACCTGAGCCTACTCGGCCGATTTTATTCAGTCAACCCGCCTCTTTGAAGACACTCTCTTAGAGATCCAAAGCAGGTCAGTGCGGGTGGCGTGTAGGTCAGCTTGCACGGCTGGCAAAGCCACGTTGAGCGCCGAGCTGTCAATAAACACCATGCTCGCGCCCAGGATGGTGGCGAATATAACCGCCCGACCCGTCGTCGTCCTGGCCGCTGGTTCGGGTGCGGCCGTCATCTGCTTTTTCTCATGATAGTTAATGGCTGGGGGATACTTGCACGCATCATCCGGTCGAAATCGAAGCGATCAGGCGTTGGACGCCATCCTCTTCGCAGTAGAACCAGGCGCTCCCCGGCAGCGCGGTTCCGCGCAGATAGGCCAACAGCGGCTCCCGGATGCCTGGCCAGCCGCCGTTGGTTGCCAGCCGCTGGATCGCCAGATCGAGAGGCGCTAACTCGACCGCCAGCACTTCTGCGTCGGGGTCTTGCGCCGTCAGCGTGCCCTGCCAGGTGCCCACTTCAAAGATCAACGCTATCACCTGATTGTTCCGGGCGGGGCGGTCGATCTGGCAACAGCATGCCAGGTGGGTGATGGCCTGCACCTGCACACCGGCTTCTTCGCGCACTTCGCGCGCCAATCCCTCAACCACCAGTTCACCCGCTTCCACCAGCCCGCCTGGCAAAACCCAATACGGCGCGCCCTGGGGCGCGGCCTCCGGCCCGGCTTGCTGCTGGACCATAACCAGCGCCCCGTCGCGGCGCAGCACGCCAATCGCTACGTGATCGATGGTCACGCCGTCTGATGAGTGACTCATCCGCTTAACCCCCCACCAGTTTGTAGCCGATTCCAGTCACCGTCTCGATACTCACCCGGCTGCCGGCCAGGATCTTCCGCAGGTGCGCCACGTGCACATCGATCGTGCGCGTCTGCCCCAGAAAGTCGTAGCCCCACACCAGGTTGAGCAGTTGCTCGCGCGTCAGCACCCGGCCGCGGTTCTCGGCCAGCGTGTGCAGCAAGTCAAATTCCTTGGCGCGCAGCGTGGCCGGCTTGCCGGCCACTGTCACCTCGCGCCGCGACTGGTCAATGCTCACGTCGCCAACGTGGATCGGCCCGGCATCGTCCTTGGCGGCCCGCGGCCCGCTGCTGCGCCGCAGGATGGCTTTCACCCGCGCCACCAGCTCGCGTGGGTTGAAGGGCTTGGTCAGATAGTCGTCGGCGCCCAGCTCCAACCCAATGATCTTGTCGATGTCGTCGTCGCGCGCCGTCACCATGATGATCGGCACGTCCGACTTAGCCCGCACCCGCTTGCACACCTCATGGCCGTCTAACCCAGGCAGCATCAAATCCAGCACCATCAGCGCCGGCGGCTCCTTTTCGGCCTGGGCCAGCGCCGCCAGCCCGTCGCCCACCGCGCTCACCCGAAAGCCCTCGCGCTCCAGGTACAGCCGCGCCAGCTCCACAATATTGGCTTCGTCGTCCACCACGAGTATCAATTCACCAGACATGCGCGCCATTCTAGGGGAATAGCACCGCAGGAGCAAATCCCATCCTCTTTCGCATGAACCTCAGCCTGCTCCAGTCAGTATTTTCCACATTCCACATTCCACATTCCACATTCCACATCTCAGGAACCGCTGCCCATGTCTGCGCCCATCGACCTCGCCCGCGAAACCGTCGAACTGCTGCGCCTGCACGCCCAGGACCGCCGGGCGCATTTTGGCCTGGACGTTGGCCTGATCCTGGCGCATCAAGGTGAGCCATTCGTCACCGTCGGCAACGGCCGCGTCGAAGCGGCCAGCCGGGACGATGTGGCCGCGCACTTCACCCGCTACTTCGCCGGCGCCGAATACGCCGAGTGGGATGATCTGGAGCCGCCGCGTATCCAGATTTCTGACGATGCCACGCTGGCCTGGATGATCGTCCGCAGCCGCGTTCGCCGCAGCCAGACCCAGCCGGATGGCGCCGTCATCCAGCGCCAGTTCGTCTACGCCGGCCTCACCGGCTACGCCAAACGCTCTGGCCGCTGGTATCGCATCGCCAACGCCTCCACCTTCGAACCGGACTGATTCTTTTCTTTCCCTTTTTCTCTTTCCATCTCTTTTTCTCTGGTACAATGTCCCCGCTTGCGCCCCCATCGTCTAGTGGACCAGGACGCGGCCCTTTCAAGGCCAAAACCGGGGTTCGAATCCCCGTGGGGGCACAGCCTTCACCCTGCTGGTCCACAATAAAGCGCGCTCTCACCCGAGAGCGCGCTTTTAGTTGCGCACAATGCCAACTATAAAGTTTTTTGCCGCCCCAACAATTAGCGAGACAGCCAGAACAATTACCTGCTAAGTTAGGGATATGACTCGTCTGCGGTGCTGACTGGCCCGCCATAAAATGCCGGCTGCCCAGTTACCAGTCCGCTTCTCCTCGCCTTTGCTATTCGCCTATGCGAAGCCGGCTAGATTTTTGGCGCCTGGCCAATATGCCTTCGGAAGATAGTCGACATGACGTCAATGACAACTGTGACGCGAATGACGCGAATGACGCATACACTTGCACCTGCGCTGCAAGTGTAGGTGTGACGCTGAAATGCAAATACGCCCCAGTTGCTTCGCGGCAACCCACTTTGGCGCCTGTGGGCTTGTGGGCTCTGGTGCGCATCCGGGTGGAAAACAAAACGCCGCCAGCGAGTCGTCTCGCCGGCGGCGCGCTCAAAATCCCGATACGCTCGTTATTTTTCGAGACCGCTCAGCACACCTTGCGACCAGTCGAGCATGGCTTGTTGCTCGGCAGTGGTCGGCTGGGCGCTGCCGCTCCCGATCAGGGTAAAGTTGACCGACATCGCGTCCGATGCATTCGCCGGATCCTGATGGTTCAGGCTGACCGTGCCGAACTTAGTCAGCCAACCCTGCAGTTGCGTTTGCTGGGCCGCCGTCAGGGCCGACAGCTGGCTGTCCTTGCTGCCGGCCACCCAGTTGCCGTGAATCTCGCCCGACAGGTACACCAGCAGATTGTCGTTGAAGCCGGCGATGCCGCCGCTGCGCTGCCAGCTCAGGGCCAGGCTGCCCGGCTTCACCACTGAGGCATCGCCGTTGGTGTGATACTCGTACTGCTGGCCATTAGCTGCCAGCGTCACCAGCCACCCAGGTGTCACCACTTGCCCGCAGGCCGTGCCCGGCACGCTGTTGCCCAGGCAGTTATCCGGCCACTCAATGATTTGCGTGCTCACAACCGTGATGGCGCTGTCCGCCACGCCCAGCGCGCTGGCCAGCATCGGCTTGACGATGGCCACAATCGCCTCCGGCACTTCCACCGCCGGCCCGTTGCTGGGCGCCACATTACTGGCATCCAGGCTGGTGTGGAACTCATACTGCTTGCCGTTGGCGGCCAGGATGATGCGGAAGCCGGGCACCACGTTCTGGGTGCACAACATGCCCATGTGCGTCACGCCCAGGCAGCCATTGGGCCAATCCACGGCCTCAAGGCTCACCAGTTTCACCTGGTCCGCCGGCAGGCCCAGGGCCTGGATGGCGGCGTCGATCGCCTTGCGCTGCACCGGTGGAATGTCAACCGGAATGTGGGTTGGCGTCACGGCCGGCTCGGTCGTGGGCGTGCCCTCCGGCGCCTGCGTCGGCTTGCCGGTGGCATCCACCAGCACGCTGCCGTCCTGGTTGGTGTGATATTCATACTGCTTGCCGCCGGCGGCCAGAATGATTTTGAAACCCTGCACCGGACCTTGGATGCACATCACGCCCATCCGCACCACACCCAGGCAGCCATCCTTCCAGGTTGCGGCCTCGCTGCTCACCAGCGTGATTTGATCCGCCGGGATGCCCAACTGCGCGGCCAACGCGGCGATGGCGGCGCGCTGCGCCGGGGGTAAGTCCACCGGGATATGGGTCAGGGTGGGGGGCACAGCCGTGGGCGGCAAAGCTGTTGGCGGCGCCGAGGTCGGGGTCACTTCCACAACCACCGGCCCGGCCGGCGTGGCGCATGCGGCCAAAAACAAACTGAAAATCGAGAGAGCGAACAACAAGCGTTTCATGGGTTACCTTCTCCTTTACATCCATATTGACGCGGGTTGGTCGGATTTCGTTCCCAGGAGGGTATCTGCGCAGCCAGCGCCTTTAGCCCGGCGCCGGTGGCGATTTTCCATCGATACTGGCGCACATAATCGGCCAGAACCGTATCCAAATTCGCCGGCCACAGCTTTTGCGCCAGCGCCTCAAAGAACAACGGGCCGCGCCCGTAAATAATGGCGCCTTACTCGCTGCTGGTATAGACGCTCACCGGCCGGCCGCTTGGCGTATCCGGTTTGTCGGCCGCTTTCCAGCGACCTTCCAGCGAAGCGCGGAATCCCTGGTCGACCACCAGGTTGTAAAACCATGGGTGCCCCACTTCATGCGCCACAGTCGACTCGCGGTAATTGTGATAGCAATGTGGTACACCGGCGCGCCAGGCAGTGTGTTCAGCACGGCTTGCTGCGATGCCACCAGCCCGGCTCGAAACGGCGACCGGTCATCTCAGCCGCAGCTGCTTAAGTCAGGCGCGCCGTTGTTCGCCGCCAGCGATGGCGCCGCCTTGGGCCGGGCTCGGCGCTGGGCGGCGGGGGTAGGCAGGCCGCTACGCACACGACCGCGGCCAGCCCAGCCCCCCGCACTCGAGGCGCAGACGTACGTTCACAGGCACACTCTCTCGCGCCCCAACTTAAAGTTCGGCCTGGGCCGGCGCGGCTTAAAAGAAAAGCCCGCCCCAACGCGCCAGGCGGGCGTTGGCAGCAGGCTGTTCGACCAGGTTGCGCCGCGTGGCGGCGGACTACTTTTCGGGCGCGGGTGAGTGCGGGCTGATCTTCTTCAGCTTGGCAATCAGGCGGGCGCGCACCTTGGTGTCGCGCTCTTCGTTCAGCCGCTCGCGCAGGCCCTTGACCTTATTGTGCTTATTGCGGCGGCGCTTAATTTCACGATCTCGTTCGACTTGGGGCATTCTTTATCTCCTCACGGTTATTCGCGGGGTGTATGGTAACACCACAGCCGCGTGGCCGTCAATGGCGGCCCGTCATCGTCATCTCAAAGTGTCCAATCCTACGCGTGTTGCACACTCATCGACTTTAGCCGACAATGCCGGCCTGAAAACTATTCCGAGCCCAATAATGACTCAATGAAATTCCTATTCGGTCGGCGGCGTCCAGAGTGGCTGATGCTTGTTTTGCTGTTTGGCGCCGTGACACTTTTTCACGCGCGTGGCTTGCGTCCGGGCTATGCTTTCCTGCCCATCGATAATGTTAA
>JAYTFQ010000445.1:0-5318 GCA_043734225.1 Anaerolineales bacterium
GCTCCTGCCGTCCTGGTTGACGGCCGAGCCGCGCACCACCGCCCAGATGGCGTCGCCATCCCGCACCGCGTCCCCCAGCCGCTTGAGCACCACCACCCCGCAGCCTTCGCCGCGCACATACCCGTCCGCGCGCGCGTCGAACGTCTTGCAGCGTCCATCCGCCGCCAGCATGCGCGCGCGGGAAAGGGCGATCATCCCTTCCGGCAGCAGCATCAGGTTGATCCCCCCAGCCAGGGCCAGGTCGCACTCGCGCGCGCGCAGGCTCTGGCAGGCCAGGTGCACCGTCACCAGCGAAGACGAGCAGGCCGTGTCCACCGCAATGCTCGGCCCCAGTAAGTCCAACGAGTAAGACAGCCGGTTGGCCAGGACGCTGTGGGAAACACCCAGACTGGCATAGGCGTCCAGCCGGGCCGGGTCCGCATATTGGACCAGGCCAAAATCCAAAGCGCAAGTGCCCATAAAAACACCGGTGGCACTGCCGGCCAGGCGGTCGGGCGGCAGGTTGGCGTGCTCAAGCGCTTCCCAGGCCACTTCCAGCAGCAGCCGCTGCTGCGGGTCCATCCGCCGCGCCTCACGCGGGGCAATGCCAAAGAATTCGGCGTCGAACTGATCCACCCGATCTAGAAAAGCGCCGTAACGTGTAGTCATCTTGGCCGGCGCGTCCGGGTCGGGGTCGTAATAGGCATTCACGTCCCAGCGATCAGCGGGCACTTCGCGCACCGTATCCACCCCGGCGCGCAGCAGCTCCCAATACGCCACCGGGCTGTCCGCCCCACCTGGAAAGCGGCAGCCCAGACCGACGATGGCGATCGGCTCGGCCTGCAGCAACGCGACGGCGTTGTTCTCGCCGCGCAGGCGCTGTGCCAGCAGAGCCAGCTTGAGGGCTGACATGCCCGACGCGGAGCCTGGCTGAGTCATTCTTGGTGGCCCTTCTGTCCGTTGTCCGTCTGCAGCGCCCGCAGGGCGTCGTCGTCAGAGAGGCTCTCCAGCTCTGCCATAGTCTGACTCAACGGCCAGGCATCACCCACCGCCAGCGGCTGCGCGTCGGCGGTTGGCGTGGCCGGTGCTAGGCCGGCCGTCGGGCCCTCGAACGGCAGCCCCATCCGCTCAGCCAGGTGCGGCGCCAGCGCGGCAATTGTCGGGTGGCCCCAGACCAGCGTGGCGGGCAGCGTCAGGCTCAGGCTGGCCTCCAGCCGGTTGCGATATTCCAGTGCCATGAGCGAATCAAAACCAATGCTGCTCAACGGACGGTGCGGGTCAATCTGATCGCGCTCAATCCGCAGCACCTGCGACAGCACATCTGCCAAATGCGCCTCCACTATTGCTCTGCGCTCTCCGGGGGCCGCTGATTGCAGCGTAGACCTTATGGAGCGTGACCCCGGCCGCGTTGGCGCGCTGGCCTCGTCTGGCAATAGGCTGAACAGCGGCGAGGCCGCCACCTTGGGATAGAACTGGCGCCATTGGCGCACGTTGAACGCCAGCGCGCCAACCTGAACGGCATCCGAGGCGAGCAGCCAGCCCAGAATGTCCAACCCCTGGCTGGGCGAGAGACTCGGCACGCCGCGAGTCGCCAGACGTTGGCCGCGATTGACTTGCGCGGCAGCCAGGCCCACTTCCGACCACGGGCCCCAATCGATGCTCAGCGCCGGCAGCCCAAGGGAATGGCGATAGTGCGCCAGCGCGTCCAGCGCGGCATTGGCCGCGGCATAGTTGGCCTGACCAGGGGAACCCAGCAGCCCAGACGCGGATGAAAACAGGACAAAGAATTCCAGTGGATCGGTCCGGGTCAAGGTGTGCAGATGCCAGGCGCCGGCTAGCTTGGGCGCCATCACACGCCGCAGCCGATCCGGCGTCAGATGCAGCAGCACGCCATCATCCAGCACCGCCGCGGCGTGGATGACGCCGGCGAGCGGCGGCAGCTCCTGGCGCAGCCGGCTCAGCGCGGCAGCGAGTTGCTCCTCATCGGCCACATCCGCTTGCAGCGGCAGGACACGCGCGCCGAGCGCGCGCCAGGCCGCCACACGCTGCGCGGCAGCCTCCCCCGGAGCGGAGCGCCCAACCAGCACCAGGTAGCGCGCGCCTTGGGCCACGAGCCATTCGGCGACCTGCAACCCCAGCCCGCCCAGCCCACCTGTAATCAGATAAGTGCGGTCGGGCCGCGCGTGCCCAGCATGCGCTGCGCGGGCCGGAGCGATCGGGGTCTGGGCAGCGTTGGCCAACGAGATCACCAGCTTGCCCACGTGCCGCGCCTGAGCCATCGTCCGGAAAGCCTCCGCCACCTCCGCAATGGGAACGACAGTGGTCGGAACCGGCTGCAGCCCGCCGCGCTCAAAGCGCGCCATGAGCTCGTGCAACAGCGACTGGAATAGCGCCGGGCGCTCGTGGGCCAGGCCGCGCATGTCCACCAGAGAAAAGGACAGGTTACGCAAGAAGGGGCGTCCCGGCAATGGATGGTTCGCGTAGTAGTCACGTTTTCCCAACTCAATGAAGCGCCCGTAAGGCCGCAGCAACTCCAGGCTCGCCTGGATGAACGGCCCAGCCAGGCTATTCAGCACCACATCCACGCCTTCGCCGTTGGTCGCCGCCCGAATGGTCTCCACGAAACTCAATGAGCGCGAGTCGCCCACGTGGGCGACGCCCAGCGATTGCAGCAGCGCACGTTTGGCGGGGCTGCCCGCAGTGGCGAAGACCTCGGCGCCCAGTTGCTGGGCAATCTGCACTGCGGCCAGCCCAACGCCCCCGGCCGCAGCGTGGATGAGCACCCGTTCACCAGGCGCTAGGTGCGCCACATGCCGTAGGGCATAGTCCGCGGTCAAGAAAGCGGAAGGCAACGCGGCCCCCAGCTCCAGGCTCATACCAACCGGCAGCGGCGCCACGAGGTGGCGTGAGCTGGTGACCCAGCGGCTCAGGCTGCCGGACGCCAGCGCCACCACAGCCTGCCCGACCGCCAGGTCCTGCACGTCAGCCCCCAACGCCACAACCCGGCCGGCACACTCGCCGCCCAGCCGTGGTCCCGCGCCAGCCGCGCCTGGCACTTCATCAGGGAGCGCACCCAGGGCTAACAGGACATCCAGGAAGTTCAGACCGGCGGCGCCGACCTCGATCTCAACCTCGCCAGGGCCTGGGCGCTGCCGCTCGACCGCCCGCAGCATGAGCCCATCCAGCGTGCCAGGCCGTTGCAGTTCCAGCCGGAACGGTCGCAGTCCCGCCGGCGCCAGGGCGGGCGCGGGCTTCGCCACCGGGCCGCTGGCGAACGGTTCGGCTGACTGGCGCACCAGCCGCGCCGCGTAGCGCATTCCGGCGCGCAGGGCGAGCTGATTCTCGCCATCGGGCGCCAGCATCTCGCCCGCCAGCCGCTGGCCTTCGCCCAAGTCGGCCTGGGCGTCCAGGTCGAGCACCCGGCAGTCCAGCTCGGGATGTTCATAAAAGATTGTCCGCCCCAGCCCCCACAGCGAGGCCTGGCCAACGCCATCCAGCCGATCGGTGGGCAAGACCGCCTGCGCCCCACGCGTAACCAGCCAAAGGCGCGGCGTGTCACGCCAACCGGCGCGCGCCAGGGCCTGCACGAGATGGATCACGCCGGCGCCGCCCACGTTTTGCGACCACTCCAGCCATGATGGCTCGCCCACGGCGGGCGCTTCGAGTGCCCACAAATCGATGATCCCGCTGACCGGCGGCACGGAGGCGCCAGCCGGCGCGCGGCTTGCGAGGTCCTTGAGCAACCGAACAAATGACTCCGCGTGAGCGGGGTCCAATTCGACGTAATCGGGCGTCCGCGTCTGATACGCGGGTCCGCTGGTGACCGTGATCACCCGTTCGCCGCGCGCGCGCAGTTCGGCGGCCAACGCACCGCCCGCCTCAGTCAGCCCACCAAGCACCAGCCAGGTACCCGGCTGATGGGCAGCGTTATCCTGCGTCAGGCCAGGCACGGGCACCCAGCGCAGCTCGTGCAGCCAACTGGCGAGCGCCGTTTTGTCGTCCACGGCGCGGCGGGTCGAGTCCAGCCGTTGCAGCGCGATACCACGCAGGCTGCCCAGCAGCTTCCCGTCATCATCAAAGAGTTCAATGTCGCCCGCTAGCGCGAGATCACCATCGTCGGGGCTGGCAGTCACCCGTGCATGGCTGAAGAGTCGTCTGCCGGACGCGCGCGGCAGCGAGACAGTCCCGATGGTGGCTGGCAAAAAAGTGTCGTGCGGATCCGTGCCGGCCCTCTGGCGCGGAAGGGCAGCCGACATAACCTGCAAACAGGCATCCAAGACCGCCGGGTGGATGAAACCGCTGGAGTGCTCGTGGCCCAGCTCGGCCGGCGCATAGATGGCGCCAAGCGCCTCGCCCGCGCCCCCCCAAATCTGTTCCACCCCGCGAAAGCGCGCCGCGTAGCGCAGGCCTTGCGCTTCCAGCGTCTCGTACAATTCCGCGCCCGGCAACTGCTCGCGACAGCGCGCCCGGATGGCGGCTAGCGAGTCCGGCCCAGAGGATTCACCTGGCGTCTCGCGCCGGACATGCCCATCCACATTAATCGTCCACGCTTGCGCGTCACCGCCGGCGGCCCGGCTGGCAATTTGGAACCTGGCCATATCAGGCACCTCGACAGTCATAGCCACTTGCAGCGTCAAGGCCGGTTCACCAGGAACAATTAGCACCCGTCGAAAGTTGACGCGCTCCAGTACGAAATTGTCCGCCCCGAGCGCTTCGGTAGCCGCGGCGGCAGCCAGCTCCAGATAGGCGGTCGCCGGCAGCACCACTTCGCCCTGCACCTGATGATCGGCCAGATAAGGCCGCACGGCGATTGACAGCTCATGCTCCCAGAGGTGCATATCCGGCTGTGTTGACACTGCCAGCCGCCGGCCCAGCAGCGGGTGGACGCTGGCGCCGGAGATTCCAAATGTGGCGTGCCGCCCAGTCGTTGAGTCTGGGAGCCAGTAACGCTTGCGCTGCCAGGGGTAAGCCGGGGGTCGCACAAAGCGTCCGCCCGTGGGATACAGGCCGTTCCAGTCGATGGCATAACCGAGCGTATAAAGTGACCCGAGGGCGCCGTAGAGCGCCGACTGCTCCGCCTGCTCCGCCTGCTCACGCCGCAGCGAGACCAGCACCGTAGCCGGCCGGCCGAGCTGCCGCAGCCCTTCTGCGATGCTTGGCGCCAGGGTCGAATGCGGGCTGAGTTCCAGAAACACGCTGTGGCCATCCGCCGCCAGGCGCTGGATCGCCTCCCAAAACCTCACCGGCGCGCGCAGGTTGCGCGCCCAGTAGACTCCATCCAACAGCGGCGCTTCCATTTCCGGCGTCGCCGTCGAGTAGAACGGTACCTCTGCCGCGCG
>JAYTFQ010000446.1:0-7159 GCA_043734225.1 Anaerolineales bacterium
CCGCTGGGAGAAGGGGGAGAAAAGCCATTTTTTGTAAGGGACAAGCCCGTGCTTAGCACGGGCTTGTCCCTTACAAAAAATGGCTAACTGTGGGAAGAAGGTGCTTCTGGGCCGGAAGGGTGCGGCGCCAGCCAGGAGAGTCAAGTGAGCGAAGAAGCAGACGCCACGATTTACAAAGTAGTCATCAACCACGAAGAGCAATATTCGATCTGGCCGGCGCAGCGCGAGAATGCGCTGGGCTGGCAGGACGCGGGCAAGACCGGCACCCGGCAGGAGTGCCTGGATTATATCCAGCAAGTGTGGACGGATATGCGTCCGCTGAGCCTGAGGCGACAGATGGACGGTCAGTCCGATCAAAGCTCCAGCGAGTAACGTTGAGCCGCAGCACCTCGGGCCCGGCCAGCGCCGAGCTGACGACCGAGGTCAGCGCCAGGTGGCAACGCGCGGATCATGCTCTGGATATGCTAGAATTCGGCGGCCAGAATTTGGAAAGGAACAGTGGCATGACGGAAATTGTGTTGAGCGAGCCATTGGCATCGCACATTCGGGAGGCGGCCGAGGCCCAGGGGATCGCCGTCGAGAATCTTATCGCAGACGCGCTCCGGCAGTATTCGTTTCAGGCGCAGCGCGTGAAGCTGGAGGCCGAGGCTCGCTGGTGGCGCAGCGTATCGCCCGACGAGCGAGCGCATTACACCGGCGAATACGTGGCCGTGCATCACCAGGACGTGGTCGATCATGACCGAGACGACGATGTGCTGCGCCGGCGAGTCCGCGCCCGATATGGGAGGCTGGCGGTTTGGATTGCCCCGGCTGAAGGGCGTCGCGAGTGGCGCATGGTAAGTACACGGCTAGCACGCTCGTGAAGCAAGCTTACGATGCGCATTTCGACCCGGCGCTCCCAGTTCTGTCGATCCGCCTGTCTGCCCCTGCCGAATTGTCCAGCGGTGAATGGCTTACGGCGATCGTGGACACCGGAGCGGATGGCACTCTCGTCCCCACGGCGTATCTTGAGGTGGCCGAAGCGATCGGAGTGGGTGATGCCATTCTACGGAGCGTTCTCGGCGAGTCGCGCGAGGTTCATCTCTTTGAAGTGGATCTGCACTTTGATGGGCTGACCTTGCCCGGTGTTTTGGTAGCCGCTGATGACCAGGGGAGTGAAGTCTTACTCGGTCGCAATGTGTTGAATAAGTTGATCCTGCTGCTGGACGGCCTATCGGGCCAAACTGATCTTTTTGAGTCGCGGCCGCTGTGGCGCTGACAAGACTGCCCTGATCGTTCCTGGCGCTACGCTAGCCCGGCTCCTCCGACAATTCAAGCACACGGGCAAAGGCTTGCAGATAACTCGCGTCGCCGGCCTGCTGGCGCAGCAGCCAATACTCCGCGCCCCAAAAGAGATAGGCATACAGCCCAGCGGGCGCCCCGGCCGCCGCCAGGCAGTCGTTGTAATTGCTGATGACGTGCTCCGGCAGGCAGCTGGCCATGCCCTGGTTGGCGGGGCTGGGCGGGGTGGTGACCGCCTCCCACGGCTCGGCCTGGCCCTCCGTGATGAGCAGTTTCTTGCCGTGGGCGCTGGCCCAGGCCAGAAGCGCCTGGCGTTTGTTGCGCTGCCAGGCGCTGCGGCTGCCGTCCAGATACAGCGTCTGGCCGCCCACGGCCAGCAGCGCGTGGCGGGGATAGAAATCGATGCCGACCAGGTCGGCCAGCCGCTGGGCCACGGCCAGCGAATCGCCCTGGTCGCGCGTGCCCCAGCCCTGTGAGAGGCGCACGGCCAGCGAGGTCGGCAGAAAACCGTTCAGCAGAACGGGCCGGGCCACATCCGCCTGTCGCACAGCCGCCAGCTCCCGGGCCACAAAGGCCTGGTCCAGCCGCCACGAATGTTCCACCCCCAGCGGATCCACGGCTTCATGCTCCAACTGCCAGGCCACAATACAGCTCCGGCCGCGATAGCGCGCCACCAGCCGGGTGAGGAAAGCGGTGGCGGCGCGGATGAGCGCGGGATGCGCCCGCGGCGTGATGCGGGTGTGTTCTGGCAGCGGCCGCGGCAGGTGGTGGGCGGGCACAAAGAACTCCGGGTAGCCAAAGGTCTTAATGGGGCCCAGGCACAAAATGATCTGCTTGCCGGCCTGCTCGGCTGCCTCGATTTCCCAATCCAGCTCCGCCACCTGAAAGGCGCCCGGCTCCGGCTCGATGCGGTTCCAATAAGCGCCCAGACGGATGAGCTGGAAGGGATAGGCCAGCAGCGCTTGAAGCGCGCTGTGTTCATCCAGGCCAAAGGCCGCCGCTTGCAGCGGGCGAAAGCTGAGGCCCAGCAAGGCGCCGTGGCGCGGCGCCACCGGCATCTGCCGCCAGGCGTCGGTCAGCGGCTGAGCGGCGGGCTTCAATTGAAATTCAAAGGCGGGCATGGGATGGGTTCCTGCGGATCGCCTTTTTAACGGCACAATGTCAAACTTCAGATAACGGCTCGGATGCGGATTAGACCCGCGCAGCGCTAACTAAACCGTAACGAGTCTAATCTGCGCCCTGGCTAAATCACGCCCGGGATAAAGCGCCGGGTGCGGCGCATGTAGTCGCGATAGGGCTGGCCGAGGGCGCGCAGCAGCGCTGCCTCCTCGACCCGCACGCGATAAGAATAGCCGATGAACACACAGGCCAGCAAGGCGGCCAGGCTGGCCCAGTTGGCGGCGGCCAGGCCCACGCCCAGCATGGTCAGCAGCACGCCGCTGTAGGCGGGGTGGCGCACCCAGCGATAGGGGCCGCGCGTCACCACCGGCTGATCGGCCGACACGGCCACATCGCGGGTGAAGTATTGCCCCAGTGTCCGGATGGACCACCCGCGCAAGGCTACCCCCAGCAGCATGGCCGCTAGCGCCAGCCCAAACAGCGCGGCGCGCGGCCCGCCCAGCGCGCCGGCGGGGAACAGACCGGCCAGCGCAAAATTCAGCACCAGCCCGGCCCATTGCAGCCCCAGCAGCACCAGCAGCGAGCCGCGATCTTGCACCCGGCTGGCGGCCCGCCGCGCCTTCGCCATCTGGCGCGGCATGCTGATGGCTTCGGGCACAAGCCAGATGAGGCAAGCGGCCACAAACAGGGCGGCGGCAACGGCGTTGGTATAGATGAGTGGCAGCACGGCGGGTCTCGTCAGGCGGCGGGTTGGAACACGCGCCGGTACAGGTCGGACTGCAGCCGGGTTTCCGGGTCGCAGTGCTGCTTCAGGTCCAGGAAGGCGTCCACGGCCGCGCCGCCGATAGCGCGCCGATATTGGGCGGCTGTTTGCCAGCGGTCCTTGGCCAGATAAAACCGCCCGCCGGCCTCCAGCACCAGCGCCAGCATGTGGCGCAGCATGGGTTCCAGCGTGTCTGCCGCTTGCCGGGTGCGCGCGTAGATCAGCTCCAGCGAAAACCCGTCCACCTGGTAGCTCAACAAGAACGGGTCGCGCCGATGCTGCTTGACGATGCACCAAACGGGCGGGCAGCCCTGCCGCTGGGAATAGCGCAAGAGCGCGCAAAAGATTTCGGCCGCCTGCGGGCGGGGGACAAAGGCTTGAAAGGTCTCGACGCCTTGCGGGCACAGCGCCCGCTGGAGGGCAGCCACGGGCGCGGGCCAAAAACTATTTGACCACAGACCGCGGCGCTGCGGCGCCTGGGCGTTGAACAGCCGTATCCGCTCATAGCGGGCGCGGTTGGCCAGCCGCACGCCGGCCGGCAACAGCGGCTGCGCCAGCGCGGCGGCCAAACCAAGGCCGGGTATGGCCGAGCGCTCCGCTGGTTCGGGTGTGACCGTGGCCGCGCGGGCGAGCGGCGCGTCACCGGCCGGGCACAGGCTGGCGCTGGTGAACACGCCGCGCCCCAGTTGCGGGCCGCTGGCAAACCCATCCAGCCAGGCTTCCATGTAATCACTGGCGGGCTCTGCCGCGGCGAACAGCGCCAGCACCTGGGGCAGGGAGGCGGCGGCGCGCCGGCGCAGGCTGACGAAGCCGGAGGCGCTGGGCTGGAGCTGAAGGGTGATGGCGGTGATGATGCCCAGCAGGCCCAGGCTGCCGATGACAGCGCGCATCAGCTCGGGCTCATGCGCGTGCGACAGGGTGCGGGTTTCGCCGCCGGCCAGCAGCACCTCCAGCGCCAGGATGTGGGCGCCAAACGGACCGCACTTCCAGGCGTTGCGGCCATTCACGTTCATCGCCGCGCAGCCGCCAATGGTCACCTCCGGCGTGGAGGGCGCCACGGCCGGCCACCAGCCATCCGGGGCCGCTCGGCGCGCCAGGGCGCCCAGGGTAACGCCCGGCTCCACGCGCATGATGCCGCGCGCCGGGTCCCAGGCCAGGATCTGGCACATGGGCGTGAGGTCGAGCACGATGCCGGCGGTGTTGAGGGCGGCATCGGTGTAGCTGTGCCCGGCGCCGTGCGGAATGAGCGGCAGGCGCCGCGCGCGGGCCTCGGCCAGCGCGCGCAGAATGCCGGCCCTGTCGGCCACGCGGTAGACGAAGCACGTTGACTGCGCCGAGCGAGTCCAATTGGTGAGCTGAGCCTGCCTGCCTTGAATCGCTTCCATAGCCGGGGGTCATTGTAGGCCAGATGGCGCGGCCGGGTCAAAGAATTGGCTGGCGGCCGTACACGGTCTATACTCCCAGCTATGCAGACGCCAGCGCGCGTCGCGCACCCAACAGCCCGGAGGCCCAGGCATGAGCGAGCCGACGATCTACAACTGCCATATGCACGTCTTCACCACTCAGAATGTGCCGCGGCTGTTACTGAAGCTGCAGTTCGGGCCGGTGTGGGGCACGCTGCTCAGCGGGCTGATGCGCTGGAACTGGACTCGCCGCTTCTGTGTGCGCGTGGCGCGCGGGGTGTATCCGATGTTCCGGCACGATGCCTTTCAGCGGCTGGCGACGATGTATTCCACCGGCAACCTTAGCTCGCAAGAGAAGGTCTTCCAGGTGATCCAAAAGCAGTATCCGGCCGGCACGGTGTTTGTGGCGCTGGCGATGAACCTGCAGCACACCGGCCTGGGCCCGGTGCCGCAGCACGTGGACAAACAGCACGCCGAGCTGCTGGCGCTGGCGCAGCGCTCGGCCGGCTGCCTGGTGCCCTTTTATGCCGCTGACCCGCGCGAGCCGGGCGTGGTGGAGAAGGTGCACGAGGCGCTCGCGCCGGGCAAGTTCCGCGGGGTGAAGATTTACCCCAACCTGGGCTACTACCCGACCGACAAGACGCTGATGGAGGTGTATGCCATCTGCCAGGAACGCGACGTGCCGGTGATGACCCACTGCAGCTCGGGCGGCATGTATCACTACGGGTTCAAGCTGGCCGACCGCATGCGCTACAGCCAGCCGGAAAACTACGCGCCGGTGCTGAAGGCCTTCCCGAACTTGCGGCTGTGCCTGGCGCACTTTGGCGGCAACGACGAGTGGGACAAGCACCTGACCAACCAGACGCCGCGCGACGGCCCGCGCCGGGCCTGGATCAAGTGGATCACCGACATGCTGACCTCGGGCGATTACCCCAACCTGTACACGGATATCTCTTATCTGGCCTTTCAGGCCCGCTCAAACGTGCTGCACATCGACTATGTCGATTATCTCAAGGTGCTGCTCTCCAACCCGCTGATCGGCGCGCGGGTGCTGTTTGGCAGCGACTATTACGCGGTGGAGCAGGAGTTGATGACGGAGAAGGAAGTCTCCATCACCCTGCGCAGCCACCTGGGCGAGGCGCTGTATTTCCAGATCGCCAACGAAAACCCGCGCCGGTATTTGGGGCTGCCCTGACCCGAACAAAGGAGTGAGCGGCGATGCCATTTGAGTCGACTACCCACCGGATTGCCTGGTACAAGACGCCGCTTCGCCGAGAAATACTGGCGGCCCTGAACGAGCGCAGCGACTGGCGCGGGCTGGCACAAACGCTGGGCCACCTGGGGCTGGTGGCCGCCAGCGGCGCGGCGGCCTGGTATGCCGCCGGGCGGCTGCCGTTGCCGGTGTTCGTGGTGCTGCTCTTGGTGCATGGCACCTTTTACAGCTTCCTGGCCGCCGCGTTCCACGAACTAACCCACCAGACGGTCTTCAAGACCAAGCCGCTCAATACGGTTTTCCTGTATCTGGTCAGCTGGCTGACTTGGGCCAACCCGTTTTGGTATTGGGCCAGCCATCAGGAGCATCACAAGTTCACCCTGCATCCC
The DNA here is from genome assembly GCA_043734225.1 of Anaerolineales bacterium. Lineage (GTDB taxonomy): Bacteria > Chloroflexota > Anaerolineae > Anaerolineales > UBA6663 > JAYTFQ01. Next base: position 6,169 of record JAYTFQ010000446.1, read on the forward strand.
CCGGAAGATCTGGAGGTGGTGCTGCCGTTCGAGCTCACGCTCACGTCTTTCCTGCGCAGCGCGCTGGTGAACCCGTGGGACTTCTACTACCGGCTGAAGATGAACCTGCGGCTGAGCCTGGGGCGAACCGAAGGCGCCTGGGAAGCCAGTCTGTTCCCGCCCGAGGCCGTGGCGCTGCGGTGGCGGGTCTTTAACTGGGCGCGCCTGATCTTGCTGAGCCATCTGCTGCTGACGGTGGTGGCGCTCTATTTTGGACTGTGGCAGGTGCCGGTGCTGGTCACGTTGGCGCCGTTCTATGGCGGCTGCCTGCTGTATCTATGCGCCAACCCGCAGCATGCCGGCCTGCAGGACAATGTGCCGGACTTCCGCCTGTGCACCCGGACGTATATAACGAACCCCTTCGTCCAATTTCTGTACTGGGATATGAACTACCACATCGACCATCACATGTATGCGGCGGTGCCGTGCTACAACCTGGGGAAACTGCATGCCGCGATCGCGCATGACTTGCCCGCCAGCCCGGTGGGGCTGCTGGCTACCTGGAAAGAAATCCTGGCCATCGTGCAGCGGCAGCGGCGCGACCCGAGCTATCAATACGCGGCTAAGCTGCCGACGCCGAGCGCGCGCTAGCGCGACACCCGGGCCCCAGATGGGCCTATTTCGCCGGCCGCCCGGCCATGCGGGCGGCCGGCGAAATAGGCCCCCGAAGGGGACCGCTGGCATGGACAGGATGTACAGCCACGTGCCGGGCCGGCTGCCGGTGCGGATGCCGGCGCAGCGCAAGATGGCGCCGCCACCCGCCGCGGCAGCGCGTGCCGCAGTGCGGCGGCTTGCTTCAGGAACAAAGCCAAAAAATGAAAATCCTTATTTCCACGCTCGGCTCGCGCGGCGACACCCAACCTTATTTGGCGCTGGCGGTGGGTCTGCAACGCGCGGGACATCGCGTGACGCTGACTGCGCCGTCCAGTTTTGTCGAGTGGATTCAGTCGTA
>JAYTFQ010000447.1:0-3059 GCA_043734225.1 Anaerolineales bacterium
GGCCCGACCCCTTGGGGCGTCGGGCCACAATATCCATTTCGGCGAAAATGTCCTTGATTTCCATGCTGACCTTGCAGTGTCCGCGCTGGCGCGCCAAAGCCTTAGGTATAATCGCCCCGTGGAACTTCTCGCCGCGGGCGCGCGCACGCTGCTGAACCTCGACCTGACCCCGCAGCAACTGGCGGCGTTTCAGACCTATGCCGATGCGCTGGTGCGCGCGAACCAGGAATTCAACCTGACCGGCATCACCGATAGTGAGGGCATCCAGGTGAAGCACTTTCTGGATTCGCTCTCGCTGCTGTTGGTGCTCCCGCCCGGCCCGGCACGCTTGCGCGTCATCGACGTGGGCACCGGGGCCGGCTTTCCGGGCCTGCCGCTCAAGATCGTTCGGCCGGAGCTGGAGGTGACGCTGGCCGAGGCCACCGGCAAGAAGGCGGCGTTTTGCGAAGGTCTGGCGGCCAAACTAGGATTGGCAGGCGTGACGGTGCTGAAAGCGCGGGCCGAAGACCTGGGCCAGGACCCAGCCCAGCGCGAGCGCTACGATTGGGTGCTGGCGCGCGCGGTGGCCGAGATGGCGGTGCTGGCCGAATACCTGCTGCCGCTGACGGCCGTGGGCGGGCACGCCGTGGCCCAGAAGGGCGCCAGCGCGCCCGAGGAGACGCAGGCCGCCGCCAACGCCATCCGCAAGCTGGGCGGCGAGGTGGAGCAGCTTATCCCCCTCAGCCTGCCCGGCCTGCCCGAGCCGCGCCATCTGGTTGTACTAAAGAAAGTCACCCCCACCCCCGCCGCCTATCCCCGGCGGGCAGGGATGCCGAGCAAGAGACCAATTGCGTAAGGATGAAGTATGAAGGATGAATCAAGATCTTTCTCCAGCTGGCTGCACTCTTCTTCCGCCTTCATCCTTCATCCTTCATCCTTTGTCTCCTATGGACATTTCTCCCATCACTCCCGACCTCTTCGTCGGCGCGCAGCCTGACGTGACCCACGCCGCGGAGCTGGGCGCGCTGAACATTGGGCTGATCATCAACATGCGCGCTGAGCTGCGGCCAGAAGCGGTGTATGGCGCGCCGCCGTTCCGCTCGCTGTGGCTGCGGACGTATGATTTTTTTCTGACGCCCATCCGCATGTCCACTCTGGAGCAAGGCGCGCAGGCGGCGCTGGCCACCATCGCCCACGGGCAGCGGGTGCTGGTGCACTGCCAGCGCGGCCGGCACCGCAGCGTGGCCATGGCCGCCGCCATCCTCATCGCCCAGGGCTACACCACCCGCGACGCCATGCGGCTAATTGCCGAAAAACGCCTCGTGGCCGATCCGCGGGCCTGGCACATCCGCCGCCAGATCGAAGCGTTCGAGCGCCATTGGCGGAAAAGGACCCAAGCATGACCATTCCCGAAACCTCCCCCGCCCCCCAGCCGCCGCTCTCCAGCTCGGCCCAGCGCGTGCAGGCGGCGCTGGCGAAACTGGGCTTCACGCTATCTGTTGTCGAGCTGCCGCAGAGCACGCGCACCGCCGCCGAGGCGGCCTCGGCCGTGGGCGCCGGCGTGGGCCAGATTGTGAAGTCACTGATCTTTCGCGGCGCAAACAGCAACCGCGCCATCCTGGTGCTGGCCTCGGGCAGCAACAAGGTGGACGAAGCCAGGGTGGCGGCGCTGCTGGGCGAGCCGTTGGCCAAGGCCGACGCCGACTTTGTGCGCGCCCACACCGGCTTCGCCATCGGCGGCGTGTCGCCGGTGGGCCACCTGGAGCCGATGCCGACCTTCATCGACGAGGACCTGCTGGCCTATGACAACCTGTGGGCGGCAGCCGGCACGCCCAACGCGGTGTTCCAACTGGCGCCGAAGGACCTGGTGGCGATGAGTCAAGGGCAAGTCGCCCAGATTAAGAAATAGAGCAACGGTTCAGCCCCGTCACAAGATTCCGGCCCGATTGATCTCTTTGGCGTCCCTGAATGTCGACGCCGGGCTGCGCAGTTGCGAAAAAGACAACAGTTCGTCACGCTCCGACTACGTTAGAGGTGTGGTAGAGTCCTGATTGAAGTATCACATTCGTAGCGACAACAGACCTGACACACAAACAGCAACAAATCGGGCACTGATGGCCGATTGGTTGCCGTTTTTTTAGTTTTCGGTGCGCTGCGTTGTGGGGGATCAGCCGGTGAGAATTCATTCCAAGAGCAGTTCGACGTTTGTATTTCTCCGTTTCAGCCTGGCAATCATGTTTGCCGCCGGCGGCCTGGGGACATTGCCGGCCTGGGCGGCCGCGCGGCCGGCGCCGCTCCTCAGCCCTGACCCAACCGTGGCCTTTAGCGCCGCGGTGTATCACGGTTTTGCCGTGGCCGGCAGCCTGCCGATCACCGTCACCCTCAGCGCAGTGGCGGCGGTGACGGCCACGGTGGATTACGCCACCAGCGACGGCAGCGCGCAGGCCGGCGTCGATTACACTGCCCTGAGTGGCACACTCACCTTTTCACCCGGCGTCACCAGCCAGACACTCAGCCTGCCCCTGCTCAATAACCCGCTGGGCGCAGCCGACCAAACGCTTACCGCTACGCTCAGCAGCCCCGTCAGCGCCACGCTAGGCGCACCGGCCACCGCCCTGATCGTCATCGGCCACGACAACACCACCACCTTCACCGTTACCAAGAGCGCCGACACCGCGGATGGCGCCTGCGAGTTGACCGACTGTTCGCTGCGCGAGGCCGTCCTCGCCGCCAACACCTATCCCGGCGCCAACACAATTGTCTTGCCCAGCGGCACCTACACCCTGTCGCTGGCCGGGGCGAACGAAGACGCCGCTGCCACCGGCGACCTGGATGTGAGCGGCGACCTGACGCTCTCCGGCGTGACCAGCGCCACCACGATCATCACCACCACCGGCGCGGCGTTTGGGGACCGGATATTTCAAGTGATGCCGTCGGTGGCAATGACCGCCACAGATATCACCGTAACGGGCGGTTTCCTTCAGCCGGGCAATGGCGGCGGTTTTTATGACCAGGGCCAATTGGCGTTGGCGCGTAGCACGATCTTCAGCAACACCGCCGCAGGCCAGGGCGGCGCGCTC
>JAYTFQ010000448.1:0-8790 GCA_043734225.1 Anaerolineales bacterium
CTCAGGGGGACAACCGACCAACCCGGAAATGAATGTCTTGCTGGTGGCGCCCAAGGCGGAGCGCTCGGCGCTCTGCAAGGCCCAGCGGGGTGACACGCATAGCGGGTTGATTAGGTTATTGCGCCGGCGCGGGGCGCTCGGCCGTACTCGAGGAGAACGACGATGCTCAGAAGACTTGTTGGCCTGCTCTTAATCATAGCCGCGCTGGCTGGGATTGTATTCAGCGTGCTCGGCTTGCTCCAGGTCTGGCGCCTGCGGCCGGTCGTCACCCAAACGGTCACCGACAACCTGGCGCTGTTCGATCAAACGCTGAACACCACCCAGGACGGCCTGACCATCGTCGCCCAGGTGGTGCAGACCACCACGGTCGACGTGGCCTCGCTCCAATCGACCACCCTGGCGCTGGCCCAGGCCATCCACGCCACCAGCCCCACGCTGGACGCGCTGACCACCCTCACCGGCCGCGACTTGCCAGCCGCCGTCAGCGCCACCCAAACCTCGCTGGCCTCGGCCCAGGGCAGCGCGCTGCTCATCGACAACGTGCTCTCCGCGCTCACCAGCATCCCCTTCTCGCCGGTGTCCGCCTACAAGCCGGATGTGCCGCTGCACACCGCCCTGGCCCAGGTCTCCACCAGCCTGGATGGGCTCACCCCCTCGCTGGCCACCATCAACACCAGCCTGGGGGACGGCAAGGCCAACCTGGCCGTGGTGGAAACTGAGCTGAACAATGTCTCCGCTACCACCAAGGGCATCAGCGACACACTGGGCGGCGCGCTGGTCGTCATCGATCACTATCAGGCCACCGTCACGCAGCTCAAGCAGAACGTGGAAGCCACCCAATTGGTGGCCGCCGGCTGGATCACCAGCATCACCTGGGTGCTGACCATGGTGCTGGTCTGGCTGCTGATCGCCCAACTCGGCTTGGGCGCGCAGGGGCTGGAGATGCTGCGCGGCCAGCACGCCGCGCAGAAATAGGCCATGGAAAACCACCCGGCCGCGCCTGTGACGCAGTGGAGCTTTCGACGCGTGGCCGGCGCCACTTTTACCCTGGCGCTGGTGGCGCTGGTCTTCTGGCTGTTATATCTGTTCAACCAGGTCGTTTTCATTTTGTTCATCGCCATCGTCATCGGCACGGTCATCCGGCCGGTAGTGGTCTGGCTGTACGGGCGCGGCGTGCCGCGCGTCGCCGGCGTGATTGTGGTTTACCTGGCGCTGCTGGCGTTCTTGATCGGCTTCCTGCTGCTGCTGTTCCCGCTCATCGCCGAGCAAAGCGCCACCATCGCCGCCGCGCTGCCGGGCAACTATGAAAGCCTGCGCGACTGGCTCTTCAGCAATCCCAACAGCCTGCTGGCCAGCCTGGGCGGCTTCTTGCCGGCCACCTATGCCGGCCTGGTGGCCCTGCAGCCCACCGGGCAGGGGCTGCTCAACACGGCCGGGCAGGCGGTGGGCGTGGCCGGCTGGGTGACGCAGTTTGTCTTCTATGCCGCCATCATCCTGATCCTGGCTTTTCATTGGACGCTGGATGGGCCGCGCGCCATCCAATCGCTGCTGCAACTGCTGCCGCTGGACCGGCGCGAGACCAACCACGATCTCATTCTGGCCATGGAAGGCAAAGTCAGCGGCTATGTGGTGGGACAGACCATCTTGTGCCTGGCCATCGGTCTGATGGCGCTGGTAATCTACCTGCTCATCGGTTTGCCGAATGCCCTGGTGCTGGCGCTGATCGCCCTGGTGCTGGAGGCTGTGCCGCTCATCGGCCCGCTGCTGGGCGCCATCCCGGCGGCGATGGTCGCGCTGTCGGTGGGGCCGGACCGGCTGCTGTGGGTCATCGTCGGCACGGTCATCATCCAGCAAATTGAAAACAGCATCTTGGCGCCGCGCATCATGCACAAGGCCGTCGGGGTCAACCCGTTCGTATCCTTGCTGGCCTTTTTCGCCTTCAGCACGCTGCTCGGCCTGCCGGGCGCCTTCATGGCCATTCCCCTGGCCGCCATTCTGCAATTGCTGTTTGATCGCTTCTTGTTCGGCCCGGGGGCCATGGAGGCCGAAGTCTCCACCGGCCGCGACCGGGTGAGTGTGCTGCGCTACGAAGCCCAGACCCTGGCCCGCAGCCTGCAAAAGCAGGCCCGGCTGAAGAAGGGCGGCTCGGCCCTGCGCGTGAAGCAAACCGACCAGGTGCTGGACGAAGTGGAAACCCTGACCACCGATCTAGACGCGCTGCTGGCCCAGGCCGCGCCCCCCGGTGCCGCATGACCACTACGCGGCTGGTGACGAGCGGCGCGGCGGTGATCATCACCCTGCTGGCGCTGCTGCTGGTGTGGCAATTGCGCCTGGCAGTGGTGTATGTGCTCATCTCGCTGGCGCTGGCCGCGGCGGTGCGGCCGCTGTTTCGGGCCTGGTCCGGCCGGAACTGGCCGCGGCGCCTGGGCCTGTTGGGGCTGTGCCTGGTGGTGGTGGCCGGCCTGGCTTTCTTGTTGATCACGGCCGGCACCCTGGCCGCCCGCGAGATCCAGCAGTTGGCGGCCAACACCGCCACCCAGGATGCCTGGAAAATGCCGCTCTGGCTGCAGGGCAGCGCCTTTCAGCAGGCGCTGGCCGGGCGGCTGCCCTCGCCCAGCCAGATCTTCACCGCGGTGGCCGGCGAGAAGGGGCAGTTGCTGGTGCCCGGCCTGCTCGGTCTCTCAAGCAGCCTGCTGGACACGCTGGCCGGCGCGCTGCTGGTCTTGTTCTTGAGCGTGTATTGGACCATTCACCACACCCACTTTGAGCGGCTGTGGCTGTCGCTGCTGCCGCCCGCGCGCCGCACGCAAGTGCGCGCCATCTGGCGCAGCATCGAGCCGGAGATCGGCGCCTACATTCGCAGCGAGCTGGTCCAGAGCCTGCTCACCGGCCTGATACTGGCCGTGGGCTTTTGGGCGCTCGGCTCGCCTTACCCGGCCTTGTTGGCGCTGGCCGGCGCCGCCGCCTGCCTGATCCCGGTGGTGGGGACGGCGCTGGCGGTGGTGGTGGTTGGGGTTACGGGGCTGCTCACCAACGCGCCGCTCAGCCTGCTCACCGCCGCCTACACCGCCCTGGTCTTCATCGCCATGGGCATCTGGCTCAAGCCGCGCCTGTTCACCCGCGCGGAGAACAACCCCTTTCTCACCGTGGCCATCCTGATTGTCCTGGCCCAGGCCTTTGGCCTGCCCGGCATCATCGTGGCGCCGCCGCTGTCCACCGTGTGCCAGATCCTGTGGACGCATCTCATCAGCCAGCAGGCCAGCCTGGGCGCGGCGGCCCAGGTGTCGGACCTGAAAGACCGGCTGGACAAGGTCCGCGAGGCTATTGCCGCCATGGACGAGCCGCCGCAGGCACTGGTGGCCAGCGCCGTGCAGCGCCTGTCCGAGCTGATCGACAAGTCGGAGCCGGTTTTTGTGCTGCCCGAGCCGGATGAAGGGGTGGGCTGAAATGACATTGGTCGAAACCACGCGGCTCCTCGTCGCCGATAGTCGTCTCGATGCGCTGTCTGCCGGCGCCGGCGAGTCGGTGCTGCTGTTGTTGAGCGACACGCTGCCCTCCGGCAGCGAGTCGCCGGCGCTCAGCGAGCCGGTTCAGACCCAGTCATTGTTCAGCGGCCATTTTGTGCTGGCGCAGGCCATGCAGGCTTACGAGACGTTTGGCCAGGCCATGCGCGAACACGCGCTGAAAGTTATCATCACGGCTGACGAGTGACTATCCATAATGAGGCCTGCCAGGCCCGCCACCCGAAACGGTTGGCCGAGTAGCCAGCGGATTGTCCCCAAACACAAAGGCGGGGCGTTCAACCGAACGCCCCGCCTTTGTGTTTGGGTTTCCGCTGCTCAGGCGGCCCGCCTCGGCGCTTTCCCCCCGCGCCCCCCAGCAAATTTCGCCGGTCCTGCCTGGAATTCGTCGCACCGAGCGGGTTTGTGATGCTTTTGAGACTCTCGCCGGTTATTGTTAGAATGGAAGAGTATGTAATCCCTTCGATTCGCCTGCGCGCGCTGTGACGGGTAGGCGGTCGTCCGGGAATGTCAGGAGGGACGAATGGCTATGCCGCGTGACAAACAAGCTTCTCCCGCCACCATTCAACTGCCCAAAGCGCTGACCGGCATCAAAGGGCTCGACGAGGTCACCGAAGGCGGTTTGCCGCGCGGGCGCGCCTCCCTGGTATGCGGCGGCGCCGGCGCCGGCAAGACTCTCCTGGCCATGCAATTTCTCGTCAATGGCGCTGTGCAGTTTGATGAACCGGGCGTGTTCATGGCGTTTGAGGAAGACGCGCAGGAGCTGGCCCAAAACGTCACCTCGCTGGGTTTTGATCTCCATGCCCTGGTGGGCCAGGACAAACTCAAGCTGGCATACGTCCAGGTCGACCGCAGCGAGATCGAGGAAACCGGGGCCTACGACCTGGAGGCGCTCTTTATCCGGCTGGGGTATGCCATCGACAGCATCGGCGCCAAGCGCGTGGTGCTGGATACGATCGAGGTGCTCTTCGGCGCACTCTCGAACCAGGCCCTGGTGCGGGCCGAGCTGCGCCGGCTGTTCCGCTGGCTGAAAGACAAAGGCGTCACCTCCATCATCACCGCCGAGCGCGGGCAGGGCGCCCTCACGCGCTTCGGCCTGGAGGAATACGTCGCGGATTGCGTCCTCCTGCTTGACCACCGTGTCATCGAGCAGATTTCCACGCGCCGCCTGCGGGTGGTCAAGTATCGCGGCTCCACCCACGGCACCAACGAATATCCATTTTTGATCGGCCGCGACGGCATCTCGGTGCTGCCCATCACCTCCCTCGGCCTGGACCCGCCCGTGCTCACCAGGCGCATCTCCACCGGCTTGCCCGATCTGGACGGCATGCTGGATGGACAGGGTTACTACATGGGCAGCAGCGTCTTGCTCTCCGGCACCGCCGGCACCGGCAAGACCAGCCTGGCGGCTACCTTCGCCGACGCCGCTTGCCGGCGCGGCGAACGCTGCCTGTATTTTGCATTCGAGGAATCGACCGCGCAGATCATCCGCAATATGCGCTCCATCGGCCTGGATTTGGAACCGCACGTCACCAGCGGCCGGCTGCAATATCATGTCGGCCGGCCGACCCTGTTCGGGCTGGAAACGCACCTGGTCACCATGTACAACGCCATCACCGCCTTAAAGCCGGATGTTGTCATTGTCGATCCGGTCACCGATTTCACGTCGATCGGCACCCAGTCCGAAGTCAAATCCACGCTCATCCGGCTGATCGACTTCCTCAAAGCCAACAACATCACCGCACTGTTTACCAGCCTGACCGACAATGCCCGCGATCCCGAGCGTTCGGCGGCGGACATTTCATCGCTGATCGACACCTGGATCCTGGTGCGCAATCTGGAGCAGGGCGGCGAGCACATGCGCGGCGTGTATGTTCTCAAATCTCGCGGCATGGGCCACTCTAGCCAGGTGCACAATTTCCAATTGACCAATACCGGCATTCACATCGGCCCGGCCATGGCCGCCCTGCCCGAGTTTGCGGAACGGTTGCCGTCCAGCAAGGGCAAGACGGCGAAGAAGTCGGCCCGGCCGCACGCATCCAAGCGAGTCCACTGATGACCAAATCCACGACACCGCTTCGGGCACGCCCCACAGCGGCGGCCAAGGCCTGGGAGCTGCGCCTGTATGTGGCCGGGCAGACGCCTAAAAGCCTGGAAGCCTTTGCTAATCTCAAGCGCATTTGCGAGGAGTACCTGCCCGGCCAGTATCACATCGAGATCATCGATCTGCTGGAAAAGCCGCAGTTGGCTGGCGACGACCAGATCCTGGCCATCCCCACCGTGGTGCGCCGGCTGCCGGCGCCCCTGCGCCGGATCATTGGCGATCTGTCCAATACCGAGCGCGCGCTGGTGGGCCTGGATCTGCGCCCCAAACCCTAGCGCCGTCGGCTGGCGGCGCCGCCGGCGCTGCGCGGAACCTATGAGCAACCGAACGCAATCACAGCAAGAAGTCCAGGACGAGAACGCCGCTCTGCGCGGCCGCCTGGCCGAGCTGGAAGAAACCCTGCGTGCCATTCGGCAGCATGAGGTGGATGCGTTTGTGATGGCCCGCCCGGGCGGATCCGAGATCGTGACCCTCTCCGGATCGGATTACCCCGACCGCATGCTGGTTGAATCCATGAGCGAAGGGGCCGTGACGCTCATCCGCGACGGGACGATTTTCTATTGCAACCCATGTTTTGCCGAGATGGTCGCTACCCCCGTGGCGCAACTGGTCGGCACCCGGTTCGCGGATTGGTTCCCGCCCGAAGAGCAGACTGTGTTGGAAGCCCTGCGCCACCAGGCCGGACCGGCGGCGGTGCGCGCGGAACTGCTTCTGCTGACCGCCGGCGGCGCGCCGATGCCCGTGCAGCTTTCCATCCGCCGTTTGCAATCCGGCAAACTGGATGGGGATTCAATTGTTATCACGGACGTCCGTGAGCGCAAACAGGCCGAAGCGGCCCTGGCCGGCAGCGAGCGGCGCTTTCGGGCGCTGGTGGAAAAAAGCACCGACCTGATTGCCTTGCTGGCCGCCGATGGCACCGTGCTGTATACCAGCCCGGTCGTCGAGCAGATGGTGGGCGGCGCGCCCGAGGACTGGCTGGGCGGCAATTTCATGACCCGTGTCCATCCGGACGACGCGCTCCAGGTGAGCGACCTGATCCGCCAATTGCTGGCGCTGCCCGGCGGCAGCCTGAGCAGTGAGTTTCGCTACCGGCGGCGGGATGGGGCCTGGCGCTGGCTGGCCGCCACCGCCACCAACCTGCTGGCCGATCCGGCCGTTGGCGCCATCGTGGCCAATGTGCGCGACATGACTGCCCGCCGGCAGATGGAAACCGCCGAGCACGAGCAGCGCGTCTTGGCCGAAGCCCTGCGTGACACCGCGGCGGCGCTGAATGCCACCCTCGATCTCGACACCCTGCTCGGGCGTATCCTCGAAAACGCCGCCCGGGTGGTGACGTATGAATCGGGCAGCATTATGCTGATTGAAGGCGACCGCGTGCGCATCACCAGCGGCCGCGGCTACACCCCACGCGGCATGGGCGCCGCCGGGCTGGGCCACTCGTTTCAAATCAGTGAGGTGCGCAACATTCGGGCCATGCTCGACACCGGCCAGCCGCTGATCATATCGGATGTGGGCGCTTACCCCGGCTGGATTGTCGTGCCCGGCACGGAATGGTTGCGCGCCTTTGCCGGGGCTCCCATTCGAGTGAAGAGCCAAATCATTGGTTTCATCACCCTCAACAGCGGCACGCTCGGCTTCTTCACCGCCGCGGACGCCGGCCGGCTGCAGGTCTTTGCCGACCAGGCCGGCTCGGCGCTGGAGAACGCGCGCCTGCTGGCCGAAACACGCCAGCGCCTGGGCGAGCTGGAGGCCGTGGCGCAGGTCTCCGCCGCGCTGCGCAGCGCCGAGACGGTCGACACCCTCCTGCCCGTGCTGATCGACGCCACACTGGCTATCTTGGGTCTGCACCTGGGCGCCGTCTGGTTGGTCGATCCGGCCGGCGGCGACCTATACGCGGCCGTTGCGCGCGGCTGGACCGGGGGCCTGCCGCGCGTCCGGCCGGGCGAGAGCCCGCTCGGCCAGACCTTTGCCTCGGGACAAACGTATATCGCGCGCGAATACAAAGCCGACACCGCCGCCACGGAGAGCATGCGGGCCTTGCCCGACGGTTTGGGCGGCGCCAACATTCCCCTGCGCACGCCCTCGGGCATCATCGGTGTCCTATCCGTGGGCACGCGCCTGCCGCGCGAAATCACCCCCAGCGACGAGCGCCTGCTGACGACCGTGGCCGACATCGCTGGCACCGCTATCCACCGCCTGCAGCTTTTCGAACAGACCGGGCGCCGGCTGCAGCGCCTGAGCGCCTTGCGCGCGGTCGACCAGGCCATCGGCTCCAGCTTCGATCTGAACGTCACGCTCCAGATCGTGCTCGACCAGGCCGTCAGCCAGCTTGGGGTCGATGCGGCCGTGGTGCGGCTCCGACGGCCGTCCACCGGGTCGCTCGACTATGCCGCTGGGCGCGGCCGGCATGCCAGCGCCGCCGAGCGTGCCAGCTTGCGGCTGGGCCAGGGCTTTGCCGGCCGCGCGGTGCTCGACCGCCGCACCCTGGCCCTGCCCGATCTGAGCTTGGAGACGCCGGATCCAGCTCGCGCCGCGGCGCTCAGCGCCGAGGGCTTCCAAGCCTATTATGGCGCGCCGCTCATCGCCAAGGGCGTGGTCCAGGGCGTGTTGGAAATCTTTAATTGCGCCCCGCTGCGCCCCGATGCCGACTGGCTGGATTTCCTGGAGGCCCTGTCTGGGCAGACCGCCATCGCCATCGACAATGGACAGCTCTTTAACGAACTCCAACGCTCCCATCTGGATCTCAGCCTGGCCTATGATGCCACCATCGAGGGTTGGAGCCGGGCGCTGGACCTGCGCGACAAGGAGACTGAGGGCCACACCCTGCGTGTGACCGACATGGCGCTGCGCCTGGCGCGCGCCTTCGGGCTGCGCGACGAAGAATTAGTGCACCTGCGCCGCGGGGCGCTGCTGCACGACATCGGCAAGATGGGTGTGCCCGACCGCATCTTGCTCAAGCCCGGCCCGCTCACGGACGATGAGTGGGTGATTATGCGCCTGCACCCGGTTTTTGCCCACGAAATGCTGGCCCCCGTCCGTTATTTGCAGCCGGCGTTGGATATCCCCTACTGTCATCACGAGAAGTGGGACGGCACCGGCTACCCGCGCCAGTTGAGCGGGGAGGCCATTCCCCTGGCTGCCCGCATCTTTGCGGTGGCGGATGTG
>JAYTFQ010000449.1:0-4679 GCA_043734225.1 Anaerolineales bacterium
GCAGCAGGTCTATGACGCCGTTGCCGCCACCGGCGCCACCGTCCACCGGGGCGGCGCCTTCATCACCATCGAGGGGCCGCGCTTCTCCACCAAGGCCGAAAGCAATACCTTTCGCGCCTGGGGAATGAGCCTGGTGGGCATGACCGCCTCGCCCGAGGCTTACCTCGCCCGCGAAGCCGAGCTGTGCTATGCCTGCATGGCCCATGTCACCGACTACGACGTCTGGCACACCTCCGCGGCGCCGGTCACGGTGGAGATGGTCATCCGCACCCTCAACGCCAACACCGCCGTTGCCCAGCAAGCCATCGCCAACGTCGCCGGCCTGCCGGTCGATCGGGTGCACTGCCCCTGCCCCAGCGCGCTCGCCTCAGCCCTCATCACCGATCCGGCCCATGTGCCGGCCGCCGCGCGCGCGCGCCTGCAGCCGCTGATCGGAAAGTACCTGGCCTGATGCAGCGCGAAGAGAACCAGCTCTTCAGTTTGTCGGCGGCCTTTGTGCTGCTGGCGGCCGTAGCCGTCATGCTGGCCGCCCCGGCCCGCGCCGGCGTGTGGGCCGTGCCGATGGATTTTTCCATCCTGGGTTTTGTCGCGGTCTGGCTGGCTTGCGCCGCCGCCGGCGCCATGGTGGTGCAGCGCGCCCTGCCCCGTCACGATTTGTATTTGCTGCCGATTGTGTACCTGCTCTCGGGCTGGGGCATTGCCCTCATCTGGCGCCTGGCCCCCCAGTTCGCCGTGCGCCAGACCATCTGGCTGGCCATTGGCACCGCCGCCATGCTGGGCATTGTGCTGCTGCCGGGCGATTTGCGCTGGCTGCGCCGCTATCGCTATACCTGGCTTTTCACCGGGCTGGCCCTCACCGCCCTGACGCTCATTTTGGGCGTCAACCCCTCCGGCTCCGGTGACCGCCTGTGGCTCGGCTGCCGCGGGCTATATGTGCAGCCGGCCGAGATCCTCAAGCTGCTGCTGGTCGTCTTTCTCGCCTCCTATCTCACCGACCGGCGCGAGATGCTCTTCCAGACCCGGCCGCCGCGCGTGGACCCGATGCCGCGTGGCGAGTCGCTGATCTACTTTCTGCCCATGCTGGTGATGTGGGGCTTCTCCACGCTCATTCTCGTCTCGCAGCGTGATCTCGGCATGAGCACCCTGTTCTTCGGCGTGTTCATCGTCATGCTCTATCTGGCTTCCGGCCGTTGGGAATATGTGCTGGCCGGCCTGCTGCTGCTGGTGCTGGCCGCCGTCATTGGCTATCAACTGTTCGACGTGGTGCGCATCCGCGTGCAGGGCTGGTGGAACCCGTGGGCCGATCCCACCGGCCGCTCGTTTCAAATCGTGCAGTCGCTCATCGCGCAGGCCGCCGGCGGCGTGTTCGGCGCCGGCCCCGGCCAGGGCGCGCCCACCCTCATCCCGGTGGCCCATTCGGACTTCATCTTCGCTGCCCTGGCCGAGGAGTGGGGCTTGCTGGGCGTGTTGGCCATGACTGCCCTGCTGGGCGCCGTGGTCCTGCGTGCCATGCGCATCGCCGCTGGCGCGCCCAGCGCCTTCGGGCAATTGTTGGCCGGTGGCTTGGGCGCGCTGCTGGCGCTGCAAACCCTGCTCATCACTGGCGGCGTCATCAAGCTCCTGCCGCTAACCGGCCTCACCCTGCCCTTCGTCAGCTACGGCGGCTCATCGCTGGTCTCGGCCTTTTGCCTGGTGGGGGTGCTGCTGCGGCTGTCGGCCATGAGCGATCAACCCGCGCGGCCTGAGGCGACATGATTCGCCAACTCAACCGGCTGACCGTTCTCATCAGCGCCGGCTTCTTGCTGGTGGCGCTGACCACCGGCTATTGGGTGATTGTTCGCGGCGGGGATTTGCTGCAGCGCGGCGACAACCCGCGCCGCGCCCTGGTGGAGCGGCGCGTGCCGCGCGGCGTGATCTACGACCGCAATGGCCTGGTCCTGGCCGATAGCGCCGGCCAGCCCGGCGCCTGGACCCGCCACTATCCTTATCCAGACCTGGCGCCTGTCCTGGGCTACGTCTCGCCCCTGGTCGGCTCAGCCGGCATCGAGGCCGCGCTCGATCCCACCCTGCACGGCGATGGCGGCCTGGATCCGTTTAGCATTTATTGGCGCACCACACTGCTGGGCGTGCCGCCGCCCGGCCGCGGCGTGCGCCTGACCATCGACCTGAACTTGCAGCGGGTGGCCGACACCGCCCTGTCCGCGCACACGGGCGCCGTGCTGCTGCTGGATGCCCAGGCTGGCGAAGTGCTGGTGCTGGCCTCCCACCCCACCTTCAATGCCAATGCCCTGGATGACCATTGGTCCGAGGTGGTCAACGACCCGGCCTCGCCCCTGCTCAACCGCGCCACGCTGGCCCTGTATCAGCCGGGCGGCGCCATTGAGCCCGTCATTGTGGCCGGCGCGCTGGCGAACGGTTTGGCCACGCCGGCGCAGACTTTTGTCGGCGCGGACCAGCCGGTCGCGGTAGACGGCCAAAGGCTGGCCTGCCGCGCCCAAACGCCGGGATCAAACCTGGCGCTGGGCAGCGCGCTGGCCCTCGGCTGCCCGGCGCCGGCCGCCGCCCTCGGCCAAAGCCTGGGCGCGGCCGGTCTCACCCGGCTGTTCACCCAGTTTCAATTCTTTGCCGCCCCAGCGCTGGCCATCCCGGCCGCGGCCTCCAGCGCGGACCAGGTGAGCGTCTTCACGGATACGGCCCTGGCGGGCATCGGCCAGGCAGGCCTAACCGTCACGCCATTGCAAATGGCGCTGGTTACCGCCGCCCTGGTGCGCGGCGGCCAGATGCCCTCGCCCCAGTTAGTCCTGCAGACCCAAAACGCCGATGGCGGCTGGTCTGGCGTTCCGCCCCTGGCCCCTCAGCCGCCCGTCATCGCTCCGGCCGTTGCCGACCAGGTGAAGTCCATGCTGCCCACCGGGCTCCAGGCCATCGCCCTCACCAGCACGGGCGGGAAGAGTTTGGCCTGGTATCTCGGCCTCAACCCCTACGACAAGCCGCGCTATGTGGTGGTCGTGCTCCTTGAAGATGGCACCCCGCGCGCCGCTAAAGACATCGGCGACGCGCTGCTGGTGGCGGCGCGCTGAAGTCAGTCGCTTAAATGCCAGTGTGACGGGTAGCCCATGAAATCAGCCACCCGCCACACCCGTAGTTCCGCCGTTTCCCCATTCGTGTTTCTCCCCGCCCAGCGTTCTGCGGAGCTGGGTCGCGTTTCTTCGTGGACAAAGATCTTGGTCTTATTTCCGCGTCGCCTTCACGAACTTGCGCTTGCCCACTTGGATCACGGCGCTCTGGAAATCCATCTTGGCCGCCGTGTCCGTCACGGCCTGGCCATCGACCTTGACGCCGTTCTGCTCAATGAGATGGCGCGCGTCGGTCTTGGACTTGGCCAACTGGTTGGTCGCCAGGAAGTCCACCAGGCTGGGCACGCCGCTGAACGCGATCTCGGGGATGTCTTCCGGCCGATCGCCGCGCTGGAAAACGCGCTTGAAGGTCTCTTCCGATGGGGCCACGGCCGCCTCGCCGTAATAGATGCCCACCGTCTCGCGCGCCAGCTCCATCTTGATGTCACGCGGGTGGCGCGTGCCGCCAGCCAGGTCGGCTTCAATGGCTGCCACCTGGGCCGGGGTGTAGCGCGAGAGCAGTTTGAAGAACAGCGGCATGGCCGCGTCCGGCAGGCTCATCACCTTGCCATACATGTCCTCGGCCGTGGTGTCGATCGGGATGACATTGCCGGTGGACTTGGACATCCGCAGCAGGCCGTCGGTGCCGGGCAGGATGCCGGTGATGATGCCCACCAGCGGCCGCTGGCCCATCGCTTCCTGCATCTTGCGCCCGGCCACGATGATGTTGAAGAGCTGATCGGTTCCGCCCACCTGCACGTCGGTCTGCATGGCGGCGGCATCGTAACCCTGCATGATGGCATAGAACGTCTCGTGCAGGAAGATCGGCTCGTCCTTTTCCAGCCGCTTGGCGAAGTTCTCGCGTTTGAGGAATTGCTGGATGGTGAAGTTCTGCCCCAGCCGGATCAGGTCGAGCAGCGACAATTCCGCCAGCCACTCGCCGTTGTAGCGCACTTTTGTGCGGCTGCGGTCCAGCACGCGGTAGGCTTGCTCGGCATACGTCTTGGAGTTTTCGGCCACCTGCTCCTGGGTCAGCACCGGCCGGGCCTTGTTCTTGTCCGACGGATCGCCCACCAGAGCGGTGTAGCTGCCGATCAGGAAGGTCACTTCGTGGCCCAGCTCCTGAAATTGGCGCAGCTTGCGCATGGTGATGGTATGGCCAAGGTGCAGATCCTTGGAGGTCGGGTCATAACCGCAATAGACGCGCAGGGGGCGGCCCTCCGCCAGGCGCTCGCGCAGCTCGCGCGCCATGCTGGCCTTCAGGGTCTCGTCGCCGTAGTCGGTGCCCTGCATCAGCAGGGCCACCTGTTCGTCTAAATCCATGCGTTTTCTCCTGTCTCGGCAGTGATGACGCATTATACCGTGCCCCGAGGCCTGCACTTCTCGCGTATAATCACCGGACAAATCTTAACCGTTGGAGCAAATGACGCATGACGAAGAAAACCACCGCGCCCGCCCGCGCGAAGAAGACCGCTGCCGCCGCCGAGGCGAAGGCCTCGGGCCAGCCGGCCCGCTCAATGTCGGGCGCGCAGATCCGCCGCTCATTCCTGGAGTATTTCGCCT